>NZ_JTLA01000012.1:0-52103 GCF_000799055.1 Ensifer sp. ZNC0028 | reverse complement strand
CCACGCTTTTCGACGTAGATCGGAGGCCCGCCGAGCCAGCCGGTCAGATACTCGTAGAATTTTTCTTCGCTTCCGGAAAGATCGGGCGGATGCACGGCGCGGCAGCGCGCCGCTTCCGGCAGCGTGTCCATCAGCTCGTAGAAGCGGCGCGTCAGCGCGCGAACCGTCGGGTCGCCGCCGATGGCTTCATAGAGGGTCGTGGTTTCCGGTTCCGCCATGGTCTGCGTCCTTCGTTCGTTCGGTCCTAACGCGCCGCGACCGGGCGGACAACGATTTTCAGAACACGGAATTTGCGGCGATTCATCGCGGACCTTCTCTCTTCTCTTGACAAACCGTCCAGACGGTATCTTTATGCAGACATGACAGAAGCTCATCGCCGCAAGAAACAGCCGGAACAGGTGCGCCAGCAATTGCTGGAGGTTGCCGCACGCCTTTCGCACGAGCAGGGGGTGGCCGGCATCACGCTCGATGCCGTGTCGCAGGCGGCCGGGGTCAGCAAGGGCGGGCTGCTGCACCATTTCCCGAACAAGCTCGCGCTTCTCGACGGGCTGTTCGACGATCTGGTGACGCGGTTCGATCGTGAGATCGAGGCGGCGATGGCGCGAGACCCGGCAGAGAAGGGTCGCTTCACGCGCGCCTACATCGACGTCTGCTTCGCGCTCGATCCCGCCACCGACGTGCCGGGTTGGCGCATGCTGACGATCGCGCTGATTGCCGAGCCGCATCTGAAGAGCCGCTGGCGCGACTGGGTCAGCCGGCGATCGGCGGAGTTTGCGGAGACGGATGGCTCGACCGGCTGCGTTCTTGCGCGCTTTGCCTGCGACGGTGTGTGGCTCGCGGATCTGATGCAGAGCCACGATCTCGATGCCGTGGCACGGATCGGTCTTGTTGAAAATCTCAAGGCGCTTTCGGCGCAATAGATCACTTCATCGTTTTATCGAAACATTGAAGTGATCTAAGTCTTTGAAATCACGCAGCTCCGGACGGAAAACCGCTTTGCACTTTTCCTGGAACTGCTCTGATCCGGAATGGAGTCTCCCATGAACCCCGCTATGCTCTATACCGTCCTGGTTGCAGCGATCGTTTTCGAGGTGCTCGGCACCTCGGCGATGCAGGCAGCGCAGCATTTTAGCCGCCTGGGGCCGACCGTGATGATGGTGGTCTGCTACGCGATCGCCTTCTTCTTCCTGTCCTACACACTGCGCTTCATCCCCGTCGGCATCGCCTACGCGGTCTGGAGCGGCCTTGGCATCGTCCTGATTTCGCTCGTCGGCTATTTCGCCTTCGGGCAGAAGCTCGATCTGGCGGCCATCCTCGGCCTCGGCCTGATCATCGCCGGCGTGCTTGTCCTCAACCTCTTTTCCAAGTCGACTTTCCACTGACGTGGCCAGCCGCCTGAGGTCATTTGTCCGGCGGAGGGGGCGCAGTCGATTCCCTGAGGATCAGTTCGACCGGCCAGAGCTCGTGAACCTCTTCGGTTGGCCGGCCTGAGAGAAGCTGCAGCACGAGGTCGGCCGAGCGGGCGCCGGCCGCGCGCATCGAAGAGCGCGTCGCCGAAAGCGACGGCACCATGTTGTCCGCCGTGAGGTAGGGGAAGACGTCGTCATGGGCGATGACCGAGACCTCGCGGCCGATCTCCAGACCCATCGACCGTGCTGCCCGGTAGATGCCGAGTGCCGTCATCATCGAGCCGGCGACGAAGGCAGTCGGGCGGGGCGTCTGTTCCAGGAACGAGCGCGCGAAGCGGAAACCGAGTTCGTCGGTGAAGTTACCGTGGGCGACGAGGCGCGGATCGAAGGGGATACCGCGCGCCTGCAGCGCGTCTCGATATCCCTTGTCGCGGTGAAGCGAGAAGGTGCGGCCCTGCCGGCCGTTGATCATGGCGATGCGGCGATGGCCGAGATCGATGAGGTGCGAGGTCGCGCGGCGGATCGCGCCCTCGTTGTCGATGTCGAGCCAAGCGTGCGGCACGTCGATATCGGAGCGGCCGTGCACCAGGAAGGGCATGCCGAGCTTGTGGAGGAGGGCGATGCGCTCGTCGTTCGGTTCGGGCGAGTGCACGATCACGGCATCGACGCGGCCGCTGACGGCAAGCCGACTATAGAGCTGGATTTCACCCGTGGGGTTCTTGTCGTCCATCGGGCTGACGAGAATGTCGATATCCTCGGTGCCGAGCCGTTCGGCAAGGCCGCCCATGAATTCGGAGAAATGGAACTCGCCGGAGCGGCCCATGACCACGCCGATCGCGCCGGCGCGACCGGTGGCGAGCCGCACGGCGTTGATGTTCGGACGATAGCCGAGGCGGGTTGCCTCTTCGGCCACGCGCTTGCGCGTCTTTTCGCTGACTTCGGGGTAACCGCTCAGCGCTCGGCTGACCGTTGTCGGCGAAAGGCCCAGTTGTTGTGCGAACTCCCTCAGTTTCATTCGATATGCGTTTCCTCAGCCTAGCCCGGTCCCAGAAGTATACACCTTCGCTGCCCGTAACAATCGGTTTGTCGGCGAGGTCGGGTGCCGTCAAAGGATGTCAGTTTTACCAAAGCGTTTTCAATTAACGCAGATCCCCTTTGATTTTACGGGGTGCTGCGAGAGGCAGAAGAATTTTGCCTTCCTCCGTTATTTATATGAAAAATAACGTGTATTTAGGGTTTGTCCACGCTTGAGCGACTTTTCTAAGTGTGTGGATTGACAGTTTTTCCATCTTCTGCCAACTTTTTCTCATCCAAACCGCTTTCGAATTTGCCGAGGAGCTTTCGTGCGGTGGAGGGGGAACAGGAGGAGTCGACCCAATGACAACCACGCTCAATGTGCTGAGTTTTTGTGCCGCAATCGTTGTAGCCGGGACGGCTGGCGCCGCCGAGCTTTCGCTCGCCGCCAACACGACCGGCAAGAACGTCCATTTCATTCGCGAACAGCTGGACATTTTCGAGAAGCAGACCGGGCACAAGGTGAGCCTGGTCACCATGCCGCCGTCGAGCAGCGAGCAGTTCAGCCAGTACCGGCTGTGGCTTGCCGCCGGAAACAAGGATGTCGACGTCTACCAAACCGACGTCGTCTGGGCGCCGCAGCTGGCCGACCAGTTCGTCGATCTGACGGAAGCGGCAAAGGACGTTGTCGGCCAGCACTTCCCGTCGATCATCGCTTCGCAGACGGTGAACGGTCGCCTCGTGGCCTTGCCGGTTTTCACCGACGCGCCGGCACTGTTCTATCGCAAGGACCTGCTCGAAAAATACGGCAAGACGCCGCCGAAGACCTGGGACGAGCTGGCGGCGACCGCCAAGGAAATCCAGGAAAAGGAGCGGGCCGCTGGCCAGGCCGATCTCTGGGGCTATGTCTTCCAGGGCAATGCCTATGAGGGCCTGACCTGCAACGCACTCGAATGGGTCAAATCGTCGGGTGGTGGCCAGATCGTCGAGCCGGATGGCACGATCTCGATCAACAACGAGAAGGCGGCCGCCGCGATCGACCGCATCAAGGGATGGGTCGGCACGATCTCGCCGCAGGGTGTGCTTGCCTACCAGGAGGAGGAATCTCGCGGGGTCTGGCAGACCGGCAACTCCGTCTTCATGCGCAACTGGCCCTATGCCTATGCGCTCGGCAATGGCGACGACAGCGCGGTGAAGGGCAAGTTCGCCGTCGCACCGCTGCCGACGGCCACCGATGGCGACCAGCCGTCGTCGACGCTTGGCGGCTGGAACGTCGCCGTCTCCAAATATTCCGACGATCAGGAAGCGGCGATTGCGCTGGCCAAGTTCCTCTCGTCGGCCGAGGTGCAGAAGCGCCGGGCGATCGAGCTTTCCAACCTGCCGACGGTTGCAGCACTCTACGACGATGCGGACGTCGCCAAGGCCCAGCCGTTCATGCCGGCCTGGAAGCCAATCTTCGAAAGCGCGGTGCCGCGCCCGTCCGCCGTCACCAAGGTCAAATACAACGAGGTTTCCGCCAAGTTCTGGAACGCGGTCCATAACTCGCTTTCCGGCAACGGCACGGCCGCGGAAAATCTCGAACTGCTCGAAGTCGAACTCACCGAGATGAAGGGCGACAACTGGTGATCCTCCCGGGGGCGAGGGGAGTGCTTCTCAAGCCTCCCTTCGCTCCACCGAGCCACCGCCATTCCTCTCCGACCAATCGCTCGGCCGCGCGCCGAATGGCAAAGGTGAGTACAGACATGACCGACCTTTCCGTCGCAGACCCGCCTTCCGCTCTCGGGCAGCAGGCGGGCATCCGCTCCGACCTTAATGCCGAGCGCATCCGCTCCGCCTGGATCTTTCTCGCACCGACGCTTCTGGTGCTGGCCCTCGTTGCCGGCTGGCCGCTCATCCGCACTGTCTATTTCAGCTTCACCAATGCGTCTCTGACCAATCTCGAAGGCGCCGAGTTCGTCGGCTTCAAGAATTACCTTTCCTGGATCACGCTGAAGAGCGGGCGCACGGTCTACAACGGCCTGCTTGCCGATCCCGCCTGGTGGAACGCCGTCTGGAACACGCTGAAGTTCTCGGCGCTCTCGGTCACCATCGAGACGGTGCTCGGTCTTGCCGTTGCGCTGGTGCTGAACGCAAACTTCCCGGGCCGTGGACTGGTGCGCGCGGCGATCCTGATCCCCTGGGCGATCCCCACGATCGTGTCCGCCAAGATGTGGGCCTGGATGCTCAACGACCAGTTCGGCATCCTCAACGATCTTCTGCTCGGCCTCGGCCTGATCAGCCAGAAGATCGCCTGGACCGCCAATCCCGAGACCGCGATGGTCGCCGTCTTGATCGTCGACGTCTGGAAGACGACGCCCTTCATGGCGCTGCTCATTCTCGCCGGACTGCAGATGGTGCCTTCCGATATCTACGAAGCGGCGAAAATCGATGGCGTGCATCCGCTCAAGGTCTTCTGGCGGCTGACGCTGCCCTTGATCCGTCCGGCGCTGATGGTGGCGGTGATCTTCCGTATGCTCGATGCGCTGCGCATCTTCGATCTGATCTATGTGCTGACGCCCAACAACGCCCAGACCAAGACGATGTCGGTACTGGCCCGCGAAAACCTGTTCGACTTCGACAAGTTCGCCTATGGCGCCGCGGCCTCGACGATGCTGTTCCTGATCATTGCGGCGATTACCGTTGCCTATATGTGGTTCGGCCGCGTCAATCTGGAGGGAGAACGCTGATGGTTGCCACCCTCGCCAAGCGCACGGCGTTCTACGCCCTTGTTGCCGCCATCATCATCATGGCCGTCTTCCCGTTCTACTATGCGGTGCTGACGAGCTTCAAATCCGGAACGGCGCTGTTCCGGGTCGACTACTGGCCGACCGAGATCTCTTTTGACAACTATGCCGGCATCGTCACCAGCAGCGGCTTCCTGCGCAACCTTGCCAACTCGCTCATGGTCGCAACGATCGTGGTCTGCGTCTCGCTGCTGCTTGCGGTCACCGCCGCTTACGCCTTGGCGCGGGTGCGGTTTCGTGGACGCGCGCTGCTGCTTCTGACGATCCTGTCGGTGTCGATGTTCCCGCAGATCGCGGTGCTTGCGGGCCTCTTCGAACTGATCCGAGCGGTCGGGATCTTCAACACGCCGTTGGCTCTGATCTTTTCCTACATGATCTTTACGCTGCCCTTCACGGTGTGGGTGCTCACCACCTTCATGCGTGACCTGCCGGTCGAGATCGAGGAAGCGGCGATCGTCGATGGCGCTACGCCGTGGGTGATCATCACCCGCGTGTTCATGCCGCTGATGTGGCCGGCGCTGGTGACGACGGGGCTGCTCGCCTTCATCGCCGCCTGGAACGAGTTCCTGTTCGCGCTGACCTTCACGTCATCCGACAGCCAGCGCACCGTGCCGGTCGCGATCGCGCTGCTCTCGGGCAACAGCCAGTACGAAATTCCATGGGGCAACATCATGGCCGCATCGATCATCGTCACCGTGCCTCTGGTCGTCCTCGTGCTGATCTTCCAGCGGCGGATCATCTCCGGACTCACGGCCGGCGGCGTCAAAGGATAAGGGGAGGAACCCATGGCAGAACTTCAATTGCGCAACATCCGCAAGTCCTTCGGCGCCTTCGAGGTGATCAAGGGCGTCAGCATGGATATCCGGGCCGGCGAGTTCATGGTCTTTGTCGGGCCGTCCGGCTGCGGCAAGTCCACGCTGCTGCGGCTGATCGCCGGGCTCGAGGACATCTCGTCCGGCACGCTGTCCTTCGACGGGCAGGTGGTCAACCAGCTGACGCCGTCGAAGCGCGGTATCGCGATGGTGTTCCAGTCCTATGCGCTCTATCCGCATATGACGGTGTTCGAGAACATGTCCTTCGGCATGCAGCTTGCGGGGAAGGACAAGGACCAGTGCAAGAAGCGAGTCGAGGCGGCCGCCGAAATGCTGCAGCTGACGCCCTATCTGCAGCGGCTGCCGCGGCAGCTCTCCGGCGGTCAGCGCCAGCGCGTGGCGATCGGCCGGGCGATCGTGCGCGATCCCAAGGTCTTTCTCTTCGACGAGCCGCTCTCCAATCTCGATGCGGCGCTACGCGTTGCCACCCGCATCGAGATCGCCAAGCTGCATCGCAGCATGCACAAGACGACGATGATCTATGTCACCCACGACCAGGTCGAGGCGATGACATTGGCGGATCGCATTTGCGTGCTACGGGATGGCCGGGTCGAACAGATCGGCACACCGCTCGAACTCTATGAAAGCCCGAACTCCGTCTTCGTCGCCGGTTTCATCGGTTCGCCGAAGATGAACTTTCTGTCCGGCGCACTGGCTGCGCCGTACGATGCCCATACGATCGGCATCCGAGCGGAGCATCTGGAGATCAAGGTGAGTGGGGGTCAATGGTCTGGAACGGTCGTGCATTCCGAAATGCTGGGGTCCGACAGCTACATCTATCTCGACATCGGCGCTGGCGAACCGGTCATCGTCCGGGAAGGCGGCACCTCGCATCACCGGCCGGGCGAGACAATTCACATCTCGCCGCTCGGCGGCAACATCCACCGCTTCGATGCATCGGGGCAGGCACTCGGCCGCGCACCCATGAAAGGGGCTGCCTGACGAGGACCCGATCAAGCTCGAAGACACCCAGAGCTTCGGGGTCGCCAATTCCTGGCGGCCCCATCTATCGTAAGACGACATGCCCACAACGGGCGAACACGCAAGGAGAATGACCGTGCCTATCAGAACAGTCGTTTGGGGCGAGAATATTCACGAGCAGACCAACGAAATCGTCCGCAGCATCTATCCAAACGGGATGCACAACACGATCGCGGCGGCGCTGAATACGGAAGCTGCGATCGAGGCGACGACGGCGACGCTGCAGGAGCCGGAACATGGCCTGAGCGTCGAGCGCCTTGCCAATACCGACGTGCTTTTGTGGTGGGGCCACAAGGACCACGGCGCCGTCAGCGACGAGATCGTCGAGCGGGTTGCCAAGCGCGTCTGGGAAGGCATGGGCCTGATCGTGCTGCATTCCGGCCATTTCTCCAAGATCTTCAAGCGGCTGATGGGCACGCCTTGCGCGCTGAAGTGGCGCGAGGCCGGCGAGCGCGAGCGCGTCTGGGCGATCAATCCGCGTCACCCGATTGCCGAAGGTCTCGACGAAAACTTCGTGCTTGAAAACGAAGAGATGTACGGCGAGCAGTTCTCGGTGCCGGAGCCGCTCGAAACCGTGTTCATCTCGTGGTTTGCCGGCGGCGAAGTGTTCCGCTCGGGGCTCACCTGGCGCCGCGGTGCCGGCAACATCTTCTATTTCCGTCCGGGACATGAGACCTACCCGACCTATCACGACGCCAATGTTCAGAAGGTGCTGCGCAATTCGGTGAAGTGGGCCTACAACGCCGACAACCGCTACACGGCCATCCATGATGCGCCGAACGTGCCGGTCGAAAAGGCGCTGGAGCCGATCGTCGAGCGCGGTCCACGGCTGCACCAGGCCGGCGAAGCGGGATACAGGTGAGCATCATGCGTCTTCTCATTGTAGGAACCGGTGGCATGGCGAACAGCCATGCCCAGGCCTTTGCCAAGATCGAAGGCGTCGAGATGGTCGGCGCTGTCGATGTCGATCCCGCACGGGCCAAGGCTTTTGCCGACAAGCACGGCATTGCCGAGACCTTCACCTCGCTCGACGAGGCGATCGCCTGGGGCAAGTTCGATGCAGCGACGAACGTGACGCCGGACAAGGCGCATCATCCGACGACGCTGGCGCTGATTGCGGCCGGCAGGCATGTGCTCTGCGAAAAGCCGCTTGCCGAGAACTATGCCAAGGCGGCGGAAATGGCCGAAGCGGCCGAGCGTTCCGGCCTGGTGACGATGGTCAATCTCACCTACCGCAACGTGGCGCCCTTGCAAAAGGCGCGGGCGATGGTGCTTGCCGGTGAGGTCGGCAAGCTGCGTCATCTCGAGGCTTCCTACCTGCAGAGCTGGCTCGTTTCCAAGGCCTGGGGTGACTGGGCGACGGAATCGCAATGGCTGTGGCGGCTCTCGACCAAGCACGGTTCGAACGGCGTGCTCGGCGATGTCGGCATCCATATCCTCGATTTTGCCGGTTATGGCGCGGGCACGGATGCCGCCCGGATCTTCGCGCGGCTGAAGACCTTCGACAAGGCGCCCGGCAACCGCATCGGCGAGTATGACCTCGATGCCAATGACAGCTTCGTCATGACGGCCGAGTTCGGCAACGGCGCCATGGGCGTCGTCCATGCCAGCCGCTGGGCGACCGGGCATCTGAACGAGCTCCGGCTGAGGCTGCACGGCGACAAGGGTGCGCTTGAAGTGGTGCACACGCCCGATGGGTCGACGCTGCGCGCCTGCCTCGGCGCGGACGTGGAAACCGCGACCTGGCGCGATGTCGATGCGGGCACCGTTGCGACGAACTACGAGCGCTTCGTGGCTGCCGTCCGCAAGGGCAAGACCGAAGAGCCCGGGTTCCGCCATGCCGCAAACCTGCAGAAGGTCCTCGACCTGGCCATGGAGACGGAAGCCGGGCGGCGCGAGCTTCCCGTCTAAAGCGCCCTTTGCGCGTTCGTATGAACGCGGGGCGCTCTAGCGCGAGTGACGGTCGGGGGTGGTGCTTTTGGCAACTCCCCCGCTTTGCGGCCCGGTCCAAGGCGTCACCGCCGAACCGACGGTGTTTTCCATCGACTGGCCGAGCCGCCGCACCTGCGCGTCGTAGTTTCTGCGGGTGTTGGGGTCGAAAATCATGATCGGTGTCGAGACCGCAAGGCTTGCCGCACTGCCGACCGTCTGGGTGGCGCCGAGCGTGACGGCCCCAAGACGCTCGCCGAGCCCGACATCGGAATCGGTTACGGTCTGACCGGCGATCAGGCGGTTGCCAAGCAGCCGCACGACTTCCGGACTTTCGGCGAACTTGCCGTGGTTCAGCTTGTCGCCGCCCTTCAGCGCCGTCAGGTCGATGACGCTGATGCCTGCCTGCTCCAGCTGCGTGCGGTAGGGCTCGGCGGTCGGGTCGATCTGTCCGAGACGGTCGACATTGCCGGAAATGCGCCGCGACAGGTTCAGCGCCCGGTCGTCGCGCGACACGAACAGCGTGAACTTCGGCCGCTTTTCGCCCATGGCGCGGAGCTGTTGACCGAAGACGTCGACGTCGAGATCGGGTGAGGCGAGAATGACGTCGGTGATCTTGGGGGCGATGCGTCCGTCACGGATCGCCATCTGGCGCAGCGCCTCGACTGTCAGCCACGAGCCCATGGAGTGGGCCATCACGGTGATCTCACCAACCGAGGGATTGCTCGCGGCGCGCTTGAGAAGTTCCTCCAGCGCGTCGCGCGAATAGTTGGTGCTTTCCTTGTCGTAATTGTAGTCGAAGATGCTGGCGCGCGAGGGCCAGGTGAAGATCACCGGCGCGACGTCGGTGCCACTGTCATGCACGATCTGGGCAAAACGGTAGACGGCGTCCTCGTAGCGGTTGTTGAAGCCGTGCACGAAGATCAGCACGCGTCGCGTCTTCGGCAGATTGCCCTTCAACCAACTCTGAACGTCGTTGCCCTCGTTGAGCGGGGTTACGCTGACGGTCGAGAAATCGCGCTCCGGATTGGCCGGCAGTTTCTTCGGCCACTGCACCTGGCCGACTTCGCGGTTCTTCTCGGGCGGAATGGAGACAACGATTTCCGTTAGAGAAAGCTGTACCGACCGTTCGCCGCTGAAAAGCACGCCTGGCTCTGCGGTCGGCGCGCGTGTCGTCGCCACCATCAGGTCGACCTGCGAGGCGCCGCCCGTCGTGCCCGAAGGCACGAGCACACCAACCGGGCGGCCGGCGCACGCCGCAAGCGTTGCGGCCAACAGAAGTGTTGCGGCGATGCGGCTCCAGTGCCCCTTCGAGGTAGAAAACGGACGCAGCAACCAACCCCCCAGTGCCGCATCATGCGGCGCAACCGGCCCGAAACATCCGGACCGGTTGTCTCCATGCATGAGAAACGGCCGATTTTCACCCCTCGACCGGCCCCAAGCGCCTGTGAGGGCTGCGTTTGCCGGCGACGATGCGGCAATCATGCAACATTTCGCTACAGGCAGGCCTGGGTAAAACCCCCTTATATTCATTGAAAAGGCTTTGGGCTTTCACTAGCATCGCTTCGACTTTCCCTTGGACGTGACCCGAACGGCCCGTCCGATCTCCCTGAAATGATAAGGAAATTCAGGAATGCAGGCGGTTTTCGATGGCCATAACGACGTGCTTCTGCGTCTGTGGCAGAACGCCCGGAAGGGCCAGGACCCGGTACGCGAATTCGTCGACGGCATCGACCAGGGCCATATTGATGCGCCGCGCGCCAAGGCGGGCGGCCTCGTCGGTGGCCTCTCGGCAATCTACGTGCCCTCGGGTGATCTCGTCCTGCAGCCGCCGAACGAGAGCGGTCACTACGAAACACCGCTTTCGGCACCGCTCGAACACCTGCCGTCGCTGGCGATCGCCATGGAGCTCGCCGATATCGCCGTGCGCCTCGACCGGGCAGGGGCGTGGAAGCTCTGCCGGTCGACCGCCGAAATCCGCGGGGCGGTCGAAGCCGGCGTCTTCGCCTCGGTCCTGCACATGGAAGGCTGCGAGGCGATCGGCGCGGACCTTTCCGCGCTTGAAACCTTCTATGCGGCGGGCCTGCGTTCGCTTGGGCCTGTCTGGAGCCGCCACAACGTCTTCGGCCATGGCGTGCCGTTCTCCTATCCGATGTCTCCGGACACCGCACCCGGGCTGACGGATGCGGGCTTCGAGCTCGTGCGCGCCTGCAACCGTCTGGGCATCCTGATCGATCTTGCGCACATCACCGAGAAGGGCTTCTGGGACGTGGCGAAGACCACCGACCAGCCTCTGGTCGCCAGCCATTCGAATGCGCATGCGCTGACGCCGGTTGCGCGCAACCTGACAGACAAGCAGCTCGACGCGATCCGCGAAAGCAAGGGCCTTGTGGGGCTCAACTACGCGACGACGATGCTGCGCGCCGACGGACAGGAGAATGCTGCAACGCCGCTTTCCGACATGGTGCGCCATGTCGATTATCTCGTCGAACGCATGGGCGTCGAGTGCGTCGCACTCGGCTCGGACTTCGACGGGGCGACGATCCCCGAGGGGATTGCTGATGCTGCCGGTAGCCAGGCGCTCGTTGCAGCGCTCAGAAGCGCCGGATATGGTGATGCCGAACTGGCAAAGATATGCCGGGAGAACTGGTGGAGAGTTCTGGGGCAGGCTTGGCACGAGGCCGCCTGAATCCATGAAGAAGGGGCCCAAAAGGGCGCAAACGAGGGAACTGCAAACATGATGCACAAGCTCAATGGACGTCTTCGTCTTCTGACGGCTTCTGCGGCGCTGGCCATGGTGATGGCTGCAACCGCACCGGCCTTCGCGGAAACGCCGAAGGACACGCTGGTCGAAGCCTTTGCGATCGACGACGTCATTACCATGGATCCGGGCGAAGCCTTCGAGCTGACCGCGGCCGAAATCACCGGCAACACCTACAGCATGCTGGTGCGCCTCGACATCAACGACACGACCAAGGTCGTCGGCGACCTCGCCGACAGCTGGACCGTGTCCGACGACGGTCTGACCTATACGTTCAAGCTGAAGCCTGGCCTGAAGTTCGCTTCCGGCAACCCGGTGACCGCTGAAGACGTCGCCTGGTCGTTCGAGCGCGCCGTGAAGCTCGACAAGAGCCCTGCCTTCATCCTCACCCAGTTTGGCCTCACCGGCGACAACGTGACGGAAAAGGCCAAGGCAACGGACGAGCAGACCTTCGTCTTCACCGTCGATCAGGCCTATGCGCCGAGCTTCGTCCTCAACTGCCTGACGGCAACCGTGGGCGCCGTGCTCGACAAGAAGCTCGTTCTCGAAAACGTCAAGCCGGTCACGCCGACGGACGAGTACAAGTACGACAACGACTTCGGCAACGAATGGCTGAAGACCGGCTATGCCGGTTCCGGCCCGTTCAAGCTGCGCGAATGGCGCGCCAACGAAGTCATCGTGCTTGAGCGCAATGACAACTTCTATGGCGAACAGGCCAAGCTCGCCCGCGTCATCTATCGCCACATGAAGGAAAGCTCGGGCCAGCGCCTGGCGCTGGAAGCGGGCGATATCGACGTGGCGCGCAACCTCGAGCCTGGCGATTTCGACGCCGTTTCGAAGAATGGCGACCTTGCCACGACGAACGCGCCGAAGGGCACGGTCTACTACATCAGCCTCAACCAGAAGAACGCGAACCTCGCCAAGCCCGAAGTGCGCGAAGCGTTCAAGTACCTGGTCGACTACGATGCCATCGGCTCGACCCTGATCAAGGGCATCGGCGAGATCCACCAGAGCTTCCTGCCGAAGGGCGTTCTGGGTGCGCTTGACGAGAACCCCTACAAGCTCGACGTCGCCAAGGCGAAGGAACTGCTCGCCAAGGCTGGTCTCGCTGACGGCTTCACCGTCACCATGGACGTTCGCAACGGCCAACCGGTCACCGGCATTGCCGAGTCCTTCCAGCAGACCCTCGGCCAGGCCGGCGTGAAGCTCGAGATCATCCCGGGCGACGGCAAGCAGACGCTGACGAAGTATCGTGCCCGTAACCACGACATGTATATCGGTCAGTGGGGCATGGACTATTTCGATCCGAACTCGAACGCCGAAACCTTCACCAGCAACCCTGACAACTCCGACGAAGGCAAGAACAAGACTCTTGCCTGGCGCAATGCCTGGGACGTTCCGGAGCTGACGAAGAAGACCAAGGACGCTCTGCTCGAGCGCGACAGCGCCAAGCGTGCGGAGACCTACAAGGAACTGCAGAAGACGGTGCTGGGCGAAAGCCCGTTCGTCATCATCTTCCAGCAGACCGAAGTCGCCGGCTACCGCGGCAACGTCAAGGGCCTGAAGCTCGGTCCGAGCTTCGACACCAACTTCGTCGCCGGCATCACCAAAGAATAAGCCGTCTCGAAGGAATAAACCGAAAGGATCGTTCCCTTGAGCATGAGCGGAACAGGGACAGTGGACGGGCGCAAACGCGCCCGTCCCGGTAAGATCGTGGCAGCGGTGCTGCGCTTTCTTGTCGTTGTCATCACCACCTATCTCGGCCTTCTGGCCGTCACCTTTTTCATCGGCCGGGTCATTCCGATCGACCCGGTTCTGGCCGTTCTCGGCGACCGGGCGCCGACGCATGTCGTCGAAAGGACGCGCGAGGCGATGGGGCTCAATTTGCCCCTCTACCAACAATTCTTCATCTATGTCCGCCAGGCGCTGACCGGTGACTTCGGCATTTCGGTGCTGACGACCAATCCTGTCATGACCGACATCCGCCGCGTCTTCCCGGCGACCATGGAACTCGCGACGCTCGGCACGCTCATTGGCGCCCTGTTCGGCGTTCCGCTCGGCGTGCTTGCAGCCGTCAAGCGCGGCAGCATCGCCGACCAGATCGTGCGCGTCATCGGCCTCGTCGGCTATTCCGTGCCGATCTTCTGGCTGGCACTTCTGTCGCTGCTGGTGTTCTACGCGCGGCTGAAGTGGGTCGCCTATCCCGGCCGTATCGATATCGTGTTCGAATACACGTTCACGCCGATCACGGGCTTCTATCTGTTCGATGCGCTCTGGCAGCGGCAGTGGGACGTGCTGTGGGACGTGTTCCGCCACATCATCCTGCCGGCCTCGCTGCTCGGCTATTTCTCGCTGGCCTATATCAGCCGCATGACGCGCAGCTTCATGCTCAACGAGTTGCAGCAGGAATACATCGTCGCGGCGCGCGCCAAGGGCCTGTCGGAGACCCGGATCATCTGGGGCCATGCGCTCCGGAACGCGGCCGTGCCGCTCGTAACCGTGATCGCACTTTCCTACGCAGGCCTGCTCGAAGGTTCGGTCTTGACCGAAACCGTCTTCGCCTGGCCGGGTCTCGGTCTCTACATCACCAATTCGCTGCAGAATG
The DNA here is from genome assembly GCF_000799055.1 of Ensifer sp. ZNC0028. NCBI lineage: Bacteria > Pseudomonadati > Pseudomonadota > Alphaproteobacteria > Hyphomicrobiales > Rhizobiaceae > Ensifer > Ensifer sp. ZNC0028. The sequence continues at coordinate 37,749 of NZ_JTLA01000012.1, read as the reverse complement.
CCGACATGAACGCCGTGCTTGGTGGCACCATCATCATCGGTTCGGTCTTCATCGGCATCAATCTCCTGTCCGATCTTCTCTACCGGACGCTCGACCCGAGGACGCGCCAGCGATGAGTACCGTTACCGAAACCCGTCCGATGACGCGTCGCGAATGGCTGCTGTCCGATCGCCCGCAGTCGCGCACCCAGGCCCGCCTCGGCCGCGCCTACATGACGTGGCAGCGCTTTGCCGCCAACAAGCTCGCCGTTCTCGGCCTGCTCATTCTGCTGGCGCTGGTCTTCGTTGCCGCCTTCGCCGATCTCCTGGCGCCGCATTCGCCCTATATCGGCGATCTCGCCAACGCCCGTCTGCTGCCGCCGGGAACTCCGGGCTACCTGCTTGGCACCGACGATCTCGGCCGCGATATTCTCTCGCGGCTGATCCACGGCTCGCGGCTGACGCTGGCCGTCGTGCTTCTCGTCGCGATCATCGCAGCACCTGTCGGGCTCATCGTTGGAGCGGTCGCCGGTTATGCCGGCGGCTGGGTCGATGCCGTTCTGATGCGCATCACCGACATCTTCCTTGCCTTCCCGAAGCTCGTGCTGGCGCTCGCTTTCGTCGCCGCGCTTGGCCCGGGTATCGAGAATGCCGTCATCGCCATCGCGATCACGTCGTGGCCGCCCTATGCGCGCATCGCTCGTGCGGAAACACTGACCGTGCGCAATTCCGACTACATTGCCGCTGTTCAGCTCATGGGCGCGTCGCCGATCCGCATCGTCTTTCGCCATGTGATGCCGATGTGCATGTCGTCGCTGATCGTGCGTGTCACGCTCGACATGGCCGGCATCATCCTAACCGCCGCTGGCTTGGGCTTCCTCGGCCTCGGCGCTCAACCGCCGCTGCCCGAGTGGGGTGCAATGATCGCGTCTGGCCGCCGCTTCATCCTCGACCAGTGGTGGGTGGCAACCATGCCCGGCATCGCGATCCTGATCGTCAGCCTCGGCTTCAACCTGCTCGGTGACGGCCTGCGCGATGCGCTCGATCCGCGGGAGAGCGGCCAATGAGTGCGCTTCTGACCGTTGAAGACCTCAAGGTCTCGTTCCCGACCCGCACCGGCCTCGTAGAGGCCGTGCGCGGCGTCTCCTTCACGCTCGGCCGCGAACGCCTCGGCATCGTCGGCGAAAGCGGCTCCGGCAAGTCGCAGACCGGCCGGGCGATCATGGGGCTGACGCCGGGTCATGCGCAGGTGACGGCAAAGCAGTTGAACTTTGACGGTATCGACCTGCTTGCCGCATCGCCGAAGGTTCGAAGGGACCTGAGGGGCAAGCGCATTGCCATGATCCTGCAGGATCCGAAGTACTCGCTGAACCCGGTGATGAGCATCGGCCGGCAGATCGTCGAGACGCTAAGGCAGCACGAGAATGTCGGCCGCAGCGAGGCCCGGGAGCGGGCGCTCGACATGCTCTCGGCGGTGCAGATCCGCGATCCGAAGCGTGTCTACGATCTCTATCCGCACGAGGTTTCGGGCGGCATGGGCCAGCGCGCGATGATCGCGATGATGCTTGTTGCCGGGCCGGAACTGCTGATCGCCGACGAGCCGACCTCGGCCCTCGACGTGACGGTGCAGCTCGAAGTGCTCGGCATCCTCGACAAGCTCGTCGCCGAGCGCGGTATGGGTTTGATCTTCGTATCGCACGACCTGCGGCTCGTCTCGTCCTTCTGCGACCGGGTGATCGTCATGTATGCCGGCCGGATCGTCGAGGAACTGGCCGCATCCGAGCTTGCCAATGCCAAGCATCCCTATACCCAAGGTTTGCTGAACTGCATGCCGGCGATCGGATCCGATCGTCATCCGCTGCCGGTTCTCGACCGCAAGCCGGAGTGGGCCCAATGACCTCTGCCGTTTCCGTTTCGAACCTTTCCGTCACCTATGACGAGTTCAAGGCGCTGAACGATGTCAGCGTCGAGATCGCACCGGGCGAATCCTTCGGGCTGGTCGGCGAGTCCGGGTCCGGCAAGTCGACCTTGCTGCGGGCGATCGCCGGTCTCGCGCCGGTCACGGGCGGCACCATTCGCGTGCATGATCGTGTCCTGCAGGGGGCAAAACGCGACAAGGCCTTCTACCGCGCCGTGCAGATGGTGTTTCAGGATCCTTACGGCTCGCTGCACCCGCGTCAGACGATCGACCGGCAATTGCTGGAACCGCTGGCGGTCCACGGCGTTGCCGACGGCGAGCGCCGCATCCTGAAGGCGCTGGACGAGGTCGGTCTCGGGTCGGGTTTCCGTTTCCGTTATCCGCACCAGCTTTCGGGCGGTCAGCGCCAGCGCGTTGCGATCGCCCGCGCGTTGATCCTCGAACCCTCGATCCTGCTGCTCGACGAACCGACCTCGGCGCTTGACGCTTCGGTGCAGGCGGAAGTGTTGAACCTGCTCGAACAGGTCCGGCGCGACCATAAGCTGACCTTCATCATGGTCAGCCATGATCTCGGCGTCGTCACCCATATGTGTGACCGTCTGGCTGTGATGCAGGGTGGACGCGTGGTCGAGCGTTTGTCCTCAGCGGACCTCGTCGCCGGGCGTATCGGTGAGGATTACACGCGCAGCCTCATGGTCGCGAGCAAGGGCTTTCAGCGCAAGGACGCTGCCGTGACTGCGTGACGGTACCGATACAAGCGGGGCCATCGTCCCGCTTGTATCGCTTCGTTTCGAAGCATCCGGCCCAGCCCGGCCGCTTACGCGCTTTGCCGCCAGACCGAGGTCGAGTCGGTGATCACCTTCTGGATGCGGCGCTGCTCGCGCCATTCCCGACCCATATCCTTGATGACCGGCTGCGCCTCGGGCGAGAAGATATAGTTGCGGCGGCTGGCGACATAAGCCTCGATCGCCGGATTGACGCCCGAATAGAACTGCTTCTCCGGATCGCGCGAGAGGTCCATCAGACCGGCGCATTGGCGCGCGAAGTCGCCGCGAAGGATCGACGGCGACGTCGTGAATTTCGGGAACGTGCGAAACAGCGGGATCTTGATCCCAAACAGATACGCGTATTCGTTGCGCCGGTGGAAATGGCCCTTGCGGCGGATATCCCAGTTCTGATCCGCCGTATGGAACGAGACCTGGCTTATCGCCGGATCGGCGAACGGCGTCAGCAGTTCCTCACCCATGTCCCGCAGCGAGATCCAGTCGTCCTCCAGATGGAAGACGTAGTCGGCGCTGGTGGCCGACCAGAGCTTCGCGACGGCCGCGCAAAAGCCCGGGCTCTCGGGCTGGAAAACGGTTCCGTCGGGGAAATGGTTGCGGAAAATCTCGACGCAGGCGCGATGGTCCTCTTCCGACCCGAACACCGGATCGAGATTGAGATAGGCGCCGCGCAGGTCGAGCCTGGAAAAGATTTTGTCCCGGAAACTCGCCAGCGTCTGGGCAAGCAGGTCCGGGCGCCGGGTGGCGACAAGGCATAGGTCAATCGTGGACATAGCACCTCCTTGGGTGCATTTTTTTCAACCGTCAATACCCACGCCGCCCCTGACGTTCACTTAGATCGTGCCGAATTTACGGCAAAGTCACCGAATTTACGGCAAAGCGACCTAAGGCGATCAATAAAGTCGATTTTGGGTGGCTCAACGCGGTCTGGTTGAGAACTGTCCACACGTCCCGGTCTCTCGTATTAGAAGACGCTCAGCTTCGGAATGGCGACGACGAAGCGGCCGCCCCAGTCGCGAATTGCCTCGTTGTCTGCGACGATTTCGGTCTTCAGATTCCAGGGGAGGATGACCAGATAGTCGGGCTTCGCATCCTCGATCACCGTCGGCGCGTGCACGGGAATATGGGTGCCGGGCAGGAGCTTGCCCTGCTTAAGGTCGTTGCGATCGACGGCGAAGGCGATCTCGCTGGGCGACAGGCCGCAGACATTGAGGAAGGTGTTGCCCTTCGCGGCGGCGCCATAGGCGGCTACGGTTTTTCCCTCTGCCTTGGCGTTTGCCAGGAAGTTCTGAAAATCCTTGCAGACGGCGGCAATGCGGTCGTCGAATGCCGTATAGGTCTCCATCCGCATCAGCCCGGCAAGCGCCTCGGTCGCCCGCAACCGCTCGAGCTCCAGCGTCGTCTCGCGTACGCCGGATCTCAGCTGCGCATAGACGCGCAGCGAGCCGCCATGGGTCGGCAGTTCCTCGACGTCGAATACCTTGAGGCCGGAGCTTTCGAAGATGCGTTCGACGGCCGCCAGAGACAGATAGGAATAGTGCTCGTGGTAGATCGTGTCGAACTGCACGCCTTCCATCAGGCGCAGCAGGTGGGGGAACTCGAAGGTCGCCACGCCATCGGGCTTCAGCAGGATGGCGAAGCCGCCGACGAAGTCGGCGATATCGGGAACATGGGCGAGCACGTTGTTGGCCGCCGTGAGGTCGGCGCGAATGCCGCGCTTGACGAGTTCCGTTGCCGTCTCCCGTCCAAAGAAGGCGACCTCGGTCGGCACCTGGCGTTCCTCGGCCAGCCGGGCGGCATTGGCGGCCGGCTCGATGCCGAGTGCCGGGATGCCCTTGGCGACGAAATACTGCAGCAGATAGCCGTCGTTCGAGGCGATCTCGACCACCTGCGAATTGTCGTCGAGCGCGAAGCGCTCGGTCATGCTCTCGGCATAGCGGCGCGCGTGTTCGAGCCAGCTTGTCGAGAAGGAGGAGAGGTAGGCATAGCCGTCGGTGAAAATCTCGTCGGCCGGCACGTTTTCCGTCGTCTGCACCAGCAGGCACTCGGAGCAGACCATCGCCTTCAGCGGGAACGAGCGCTCGCGGGCGATGGCTTCCTGCGTCGGTTCGAGAAAGGAATTGGACCAGGGTGTGGAACCCAGGTCGGCAACGACGGTCTTGAGCGGTGTCGAGCAGAAACGGCAGTTGTGGGACATCGAAGTCGTTAGCCTCTCATGAATGCGTCGATTTGGCTGAGTGTCAGGTCACGGGCATCGGCGCCGCGGCGCCAGCCGTCGTACCAGCGCGCGGTCCAGGCGATGGCCTCGTCCTGGGATAGTCGTGTTGCCCATGGCAGCGTCCTTGCGGCGAGCGCCGGGTCGAGGCCGAGCGTCTTCATCTCGTGCGGCTGGTCCTCGGATGAGGTGTCGCGCCATTGCGCGGGCAAGCCCATTGCTGTCTGGATCGCGGCGGCAACGTCGCGGACGGGGATCTGTCGCTCGTCCGGAGCCGGGCCGAAATTCAGCGCGGCCACATCGGTCTCGCCGCCATGAAGCGCCTCGGCATAGACGAAGTATCCGTTCAGGCAGTCGAGAACGTGCTGCCAGGGCCGTGTCGCCATCGGGCTACGGATGTCCAGTGTCTCGCCCGAAAGGGCAGCGCGAACGATATCCGGAACCAGCCGGTCGGCGGAAAAATCGCCGCCGCCAAGCACGTTGCCGCCACGGGCGGTCGCCACCCTTATGCCGCGTTCACGCAGATAGGAATCCCGCCAGGTCGAGACGACCAACTCGCAGGCGGCCTTCGAACCGGAATAGGGATCATGGCCGCCGAGCACGGCGTCTTCCAGAAAATGCCGGCCGCTTTCGTCGTTGCGGTAGACCTTGTCGGTGGTGACGACCAGAACGGTCTTGAGGGAAGGGGCCGCGCGTGCCGCCTCCAGCAGGCGCACCGTGCCCATGACGTTGACGTCGAAGGTTTCGACCGGCGTCCGGTAGCTCTCGCGAACCAAAGGCTGGGCCGCCATGTGAAGGACGATCTGCGGGTCGCAGGCGCGCACGGCAGATGCGAGGGTGTCGCCGTCGCGGATGTCGGCGAAATGTTCGTCCGTGGCCGTTTCAGATCCGAGCAGTGCGTGCAGCGAGGGACTGGTCGCCGGCGACAGGCCGTAGCCGGTCACTTCCGCGCCCATCTGCGTCAGCCACAGGCGGGCCCAGCTTCCCTTGAAGCCGGAGTGACCCGTCAGCATTACCCGCTTTCCGGCCCAGAAGGACGGGTCTGCAAGTCTGCTCATGCCCAGACTTTCCAGGGGGCCGCTCCGCTCTGCCAGAGGTCTTCGAGCTGGTTCTTGTCGCGCAGAGTATCCATCGGCCGCCAGAAGCCGGTGTGCTCGAAGGCCATCAACTGGCCGTCTGCGGCGAGCCCTTCCAGAGGCCCCGCTTCGAACGGCGTCTGATCGCCTTCGATGCGATCGAGCACCGAGCGGTTGAGGACGAAGAAGCCGCCATTGATGTGGCCGTTGTCGCCTGCCGGCTTTTCGATGAAACTTCTGACCCGTCCGTCGCTGACGGCGAGCGCGCCATAGCGGCCGGGCGGAACCACGCTCGTGACCGTCGCCTGGCGGCCATGATGGCGGTGGAATTCGGTGAGCGCCTTGATGTTGATGTCGGCGACGCCGTCACCATAGGTGAGGCAGAACGTATCGCCGAGATGGTCGGCCACGCGCTTCAGGCGTCCCCCGGTCATGGAGTCCGTTCCGGTATCGACGAGCGTCACGCGCCAGGGCTCGGCCTTGTTGGAATGAAACAGGGTCTCGCCCGTCGCCATGCAATAGGTGACGTCGGAGGAATGCAGCACGTAGTTGGCGAAGTATTCCTTGATCATGTAGCCGCGATAGCCGAGGCAGATCACGAAATCCGAGAAGCCGTAGTGGCTGTAGATCTTCATGATGTGCCACAGGATCGGCCGTCCGCCGATTTCGATCATCGGCTTTGGCCTGAGATGGCTCTCCTCCGAGATACGCGTGCCATAACCACCGGCGAGAATGACGATTTTCATGCGACCCAGTCCCGTGCTTGCGTCCGCCCCCGGCACGACGCATTCCTGACTTCTAATATCCGGGCGAGCTTGCGCGTGGGTGGTCTCCGAAACGCTGTGGTCAGGCGGCGAGGCAGCCGCGCAGGACCTCGACCACGCGGCCGATCTCGTCGGATGTCATGTCGTGATAGCTCGGCAGGTTGATCGCGCGCCCCGGCAGGTCATAGGCCATGGCGTTCGCAGGCGCCTCGTCAAAGGGCGGCAACGAACTCAGCGGCCAGAAGAAGACGCGGGCGTCGATGTTCTCGGCCGCAAAGGCACCCTGCAGAGCCTCTCGGGTGACGCCGGTTTCCGGTGCAAAGACGACGGTCGGCATCCAGAAGCCGTTCTTCGTTCCCTCGGGCTCCGGATTCATGGCAATGGCGTTCACGCCAGAAAGTTGCTCGCGATAGGCGTAGAAGATCTCGCGCTTGCGATCGACGAGCTCGCCGACGCGCTCGATCTGTGCGAGGCCGATGGCGGCCTGCAGGTTCGACATCTTGTATTTGAAGCCGATCTCGTCCGGCCAGAACTGCTTTTTCTGCCCCCGCGCGCGGCCGTGATTGGAAAGCGTCAGCACCTTTTCGTAGAGCGTCTCGTCGCTGGTGACGAACATGCCGCCTTCGCCCGTCGTCACGGTCTTAGTGCCGTGGAAGGAGAAAGCGCCAAAAGCGCCGAGCGATCCGGCCTTGCGGCCATGCCACTCGGATCCGAGCGCCTCTGCGGCATCCTCGACGACGGGGATGTTGTGCCGGGCACCGATCTCAAGCAGGCGGTCCATGTCACAGAGATTGCCGTAGATATGGACGGCGATGATCGCCTTGGTTTTCGGCGTAATCGCTGCTTCCGCCTTTTCCGGATCGACGCACCAGCTGTCTGCAAGGACGTCAACGAAAACCGGTTTTGCCCCGAGGTGAACGATAGGCGCAGCCGATGCCGTCCAGTTGGTGTCCGCAAGGATCACTTCGTCGCCGGGGCCGACGCCGAGCGCGGCGAGCCCCATGTGCAGCGCGCCGGTGCAGCTCGACGTCGAAATCGCGTGCGTCGAGCCGAGATGCGCGGCAAAGGCCGCCTCGAAGCGGTTGATATAGTCGTAGCAGCGCTCGCCCCAGCCATTGGCCGCCGCATCGGTCGCATAGGCCACTTCACGGTCGGTGATCGAGGGTTTGGTGTAGAGGATGCGGGGTTTCATCGGGAGCACTTGGTGAATCGGGAGGTCGTACGGGGCGAGGGGTGCCGGGCGGGATTTCACGATGTTTCGTCCCGCTCCGGCCTCTTGCTAGTGCGCTCGTCAGAGCCAGACGTGGTCAAGCCCATCCCGCTGCAGCCAGGGTTGCGCGGCAATCGCAGCACGGGCCTTGAGCGGGTTGAGGCCGATGAACAGCGCTTCGGCCTCCTGCGGCAGTTCCTCGGGCGAAAGCACCGGGATGCCGAAATGGGTGGCGCCCTTCATGTTCTCGTTGCGGTCGAGGAACGCCACGACGTCGACGGCCTGACCGATCCGGCAATAGATCCAGCTTCCGTAGAAACCGGCGCCGTAGATCGCGACCTTACGCTTGGCGTAACGCTCGCTACCGCCCTGAAGCGTTTCGGATGCACGATCCCAGAAGGAGCAGATGTCGCGAGCCTCCTTGGCTGCATCGGCGGGCTCAGCCGATGTGCCGGACATCTCGACAGGCCCCTCCGTGCGGCGCGCTACGACGAAGAAGGCGCCGGGGAACGAGGCGTTGTCGATCGCCTCAACCTGGAAGCCGGCCGCCGCCAGCGCGTGGGCGATCGATGCGCCGCTGAAGTGGTTGAGATGGTCGGCCACCGCCATGTCACCCGGATTGCCGGCGACGTCAGGCACGGAAAACAGGAAGGCGCCGTTCAGCCGCAGGAGGTCGCGCACGTCGCGCATGAAGCCGACGGGATCCGCCACGTGCTCGATCACGAAATGGCTCATGACGGCGTCAAAACGACCATGCCAGGTTTCCGGCACGGAATAGACGGTCTGTGCCGCTTCCGGCACCCAGCCTTGCCATGCGGCCACATAGTCGGCACTGACATCAAAGACATGGGGGCGGAGATCGTCGCGAACCGCCGTCATCTTGCGCAACGTATCGGCCTTGGCGGCGCCATAGTCGAGGATGTTGGCGCCTTCCGGCAGGTCGAGCAATCGCAGCGCCAGCGCCGCCTGATGGTCGGTGCGATAGGTGATGGTTCCGTCGGCCGCGACCGAAAAGATCTGGTCGTGGTTCTCGCTGTTCAGGGAGATCCGATAGCCGGTGTCGTAAAAAGCCTGGATGTCGGGAATATCGTCGCTCTGCGCGTGGCCGCAGGTCTCGCAGACGAAGACGCGCGTCGCGACGTCGAGCAATGTCATGATCGACGTCAATGCGGGGGCGGGCACCTCATAGGTCGCACTCCCGATATGGCCGCCACAAACCCGGCAGGCCGTCATGCAAGCTCTCCTTCCGGTGCCACCAGCTCCGGCAGCACTTCAGCGAACTTGACGCCGGCGGCGAACGAGCCCTTCCAGCCGATGCGGACGCCGACGGGTTCGGCGAAGTTGAAATAGCGGAACTGAATGCTCCAGCGCGGCGTCTGCGAAACGTTGTGGCCGGACTGATGCAGTGTCAGGAAATCCATCAGGATCAGGTCGCCGGGCTTGCTGAGCGGGGCAACGTGCTTGTAGCGCGCCAGGCGCTCCTCGCCCTTGTGCAGGTGCAGCGCGTAGGCGCCAGTCTTGCCGACACCGGCATCGTCCTCATAGACGGGGACCAGCCCTTCGGCCTGCGATCCTTCGGCGATCTGAACCGGGCCCATATCGGCCGTCACCGGCAGCAGCGGGGTCCAGAAGACGATTCCGTCGAGGCTGCGCAGTTGCGATGGGAATTCCTGGTGCCACTGTGCGCGGAACTTCTCTTCCCCGGGATTGTCGATGCGCATGCCATAGCCGCCGGCGGCAATGCCCGGCATGCTGCCGGGGCGCAGCGCCTTGAAGACATCGTCGTTGGCGGCAGAACTCACCAGGCGCATGAAGGCGGGTATCTGCTTGACTGCATCGTAGACCTCGCCGCCCCAGGAGCGGTTGACCGCAATCAGCTTGCGGTAGGCGATGGTCATCGCCTCATGCGCAGTACCGGTCGGCGCATCAACACCGTACTTCTTGCAGATCAGTTCGAGAACCTGGCGCACGCCCTCCTGGATTGGGGCGACCTCCGACTGGATGTCGTAGAAGCCGGGAACGACGTGATAGCCATTGGCGTTGAATTCCTGGCGCGCGCTTTCGGAGATGATGGTGCCCTTTTTCATGATACGCCTGTTTCCTCCTTCAGGAATTCCTGCCATGGGGTGGTCGTTGGTAACAAATGCTTGCGTGCGTCCGGGCCGGTGCGCGCGATAAGGTCCAGCACGGAAACATAGGGCGTGAAGGTTTCGCGAGGCTGTGGCCACGGCGTGCAGCTGTAATTCATGTATTCGACGTTGACGCCGGCCGCCTCGAAAGCGTGATGATCGAGGTAATTGGCCGCACCATGCCCGGTCAAATAGCGCGTGCCTCCCGCCGAAAGCACCAGGTCGAGCACCCGTTGCCACGAGGTGCCATCGATCGCCATTTCGCTCGATCGGCGTGAGGCCCGTTCGGCGCCGATGCCGAGATAGCGGGCAGGGAGGTCGATGCTGGCAATCAGAAGATCGCAGATCGCGTCGTGGGCATAAACCTCGTCGAAGATTGCCAGCGCATCATCGATGTAGGGCGCGGCGCTCAGCGACTGGCGCAGGAGCGAGCGATGGCTGGTCCGCCAGGTGTCGCCGGTTGCCGACAGGTTCTGGATCTTCTGGAAGCTGCCCTTGCCGGCAAGAGGAATCGTCATCCAGCTTCGGTCGTCACCGTTCAGGAGCTGGATACGATTGGTGAAGCTGCCTTTCGAAAATTGCGCATCATCGAGATAGATGTAGCTATCGGCGAGCATCAGCTGCTCGAAGAAGCCCGGCCAGGGAAAAAGCATCGGCTGGGAAATGACGACGGCTGTCATGTCAGGTCAGTTTCAGCTTTCGCTCGAGGAGGAGAACATTATGGGTCTCGCCGAGACTGTCGGTGAAGTGATCTTCCAGCGTGCCGACAACATGGTAGCCGACCGAGAGGTTGAGTCGCAGCGCGGCAAAATTGTCGACCCGGACTTCCGAGAGCAGCTTGATCAGGCCAAGCTCTTCGCGGGCGACGCGCACGAGTTCTCTCAGCGTGGCCTGGCCGAGGCCTCGCCCGCGCGCCTTCGCGGCCAGCGAAATGCCACCGAAACCGGTGCGGTTCTTTCGGTGAACCTGGCTGACCTGGGTGTATCCGACGGGCTCGTCCGCTGCGGTGTCGACGATCATCCGGAACATGCCGCCCGGATCCTGGCGTCGGCGCTCGACCCAGGCCCGCAACGAGGCGTCGTCCAGCGCGTCCGGAACGGTCAACAGCAGCGATTGCAGCGGCAGATCCCGGCGCAGTTCGAAAAGGAGGGGGAGATCGTCCTCGATAACATCGCGAAAGGCAACGCGGCCTACGTCCGATCCTACTTCTTGACGCAACGCAGGTAGCCTCCTGGCGAACTGGAAAGGACGAGCTTACCGTTCAGTACCTCATCGACCGCGAAGCGATCTGTTTCCTTGAGATAGGCGTTGAGCGCAGCATACGGCTCGTCGCCGGGATGCCAGACTTTTGAGCGCTTCGTCGGTGTCTGGGATGCTTCGCCCCAGCCAAGCAGCGTGTCGGCAACGACCGCATACTGCCCCTCGGTCACCAGCGGACCATAGGTGCGCAATTCATCCAGTACGTGGTCGCGGCTGTGGTCGCTGTCGAGCACGATCATCACCGAAGCGCCCGGCGGAATCTCGGCCTTCACCTTCTCAAGCGTCTCGGCCGCAGTCGACGGGCCCTCGATCAGCTTGATGCGGGGGGACATCGGGTGATTTTCGATGGAGTCGCGATTATGGGCGCGGATGTCGATATCGACGCCAATGACCTTGCCCTTGCCGATCAGCTGCAGCATCGCCGCCATGAAGATCACCGAGCCGCCGCGCGCGACGCCCGTTTCGATGATAATGTCGGGCTTGGTGTTCCAGATGACTTCCTGGGTCGCCATCACATCGGCCGGCATCTGGATGATCGGCACGCCCATGAAGGACCAAAGATAGGAGTAGTCGTACTTGTCGAGCGTTACCAGGGTGTCGAGCGACTGCTGGAAGGCGTCCTCGTCCTTGCCGAGCGCGAGCGCCATTTCCGTCTTGTGGGCTTCGAATGCGAGACGATCGTCTTCCACTGCCATTGCTGCCTGACACCCTTTTTTGGATACAACCTACGGATACGCCTCGACCGCGAATCGCGATAAATGGCGCTTTCACCGATTCGTAACGCTTTCCTGTGAACGCTTTCATGTCGGCAATTGCAAATACGGTCAAGGCCGGTTTCTTAAGGGCGAAAAGACGGGTAGAGCTTGGTTCTGGCGGAAGGAACCATGTCGCGATTCGATCGAATTTCTACACCCATAGCGGGTCTCATCGTCGTCGAGCGGCAACGCAGGGGCGATGATCGCGGTTTCTTCTCGCGCTTCTTCTGTCGCGAGGCGCTGGCCGATTTCGGTGGCGATGGAAAGATCGCGCAGATCAACCACACCCTGACGCAGGCAGCAGGCACGATCCGTGGCCTGCACTTCCAGCAGGCGCCGCACGACGAGGCGAAATTCGTCTCTTGCCTTTCCGGCGCGGTTTTCGATGTGGCGGTCGACCTGCGGCCGGATTCGCCGACCTATCTGCAATGGCACGGCGAAGTGCTGAGCGCGGACAACGGCCGCTCGATGATGATCCCCGGCGGTTTTGCCCATGGGTTCCAGACGCTGACCGAGGATTGCGAGCTGATCTATCTGCACGACAAGCCCTATGCGCCCGAGGCCGAAGGCGGGCTCAACCCACTCGATCCGAGGCTCGCGATCGACTGGCCCTTGCCGGTCTCGCAGATGTCGCCGCGCGACCAGGCGCTCCCCTTGCTGCCGAACAGGATCGCCGCCGCCCGTCGTTGACTTCGTGAGGGATGGGAGGACAATGACCTCTCCGCGCCACCACGAGAGAGAAGGGGTGTCGACGATGACGATCGCCAGAAAACTTCAGGACTATATCGACGGTTCGGGTGTCGCCTACGACACCGTTGACCATCACCGCACGGCGACCACCAGCTAGACGGCACGAGCCGCGCATGTACCGGGCAGCCGGCTTGCCAAGTCCGTGGTCGTTCACCACGAAATGGGCTACGTGCTCGCCGTCGTGCCGAGCACGCACCGGGTCGAACTCTCGACCCTGCAGGACGTGATGGACCGCCGCCTCGGCCTCGCGTCGGAAGAGGAAGTCTGCAATCTCTTCGCCGATTGCGACATCGGCGCCGTGCCACCGGTCGGTTCGGCCTATGACGTTCCGGTTCTGCTCGACGAAAGCCTCGGCGATGTGACTGACGTCTATTTCGAGGGCGGCGATCACCGGACGCTGGTGCATATGAGCGGCGCGAATTTCCGCAACCTGATGCGGGGCGCACAGATCGCCCGCTTCAGCCATCCGGCGTGACGGGCCGGTCAGAACGCGCTCACTTGCGCTAGAGTGCCGCTGGCCGCCATTCCGTGGCACCATCCGCTTGAAGCGGGAAGGGACCGCCAACCGGTGGTCGAGAGTTGCTCTACCCGATTTTGGCCAGTCGGGCTTGTCAAAGCGCACGCTTGGCGGCACCATCGCGCTCGACGGACACCTTTATCTAGCTGGGTTGGGGGATCGATGGTGCGCATACGCTCTGCGAATATGTCCAAGTCTCTGGCAGTACTGCTGGTTGCGGCCGGCGTTCAGGCCTTCTGCTCTTCGGCACATGCCGAAGGCGTCCTGTTTGATCAATTTCCGTTTGCCGTCGCCTGCGAATACAAGGGCACGCAGCACGCCTTCTATCTGTCCAAGGTGACGGAGGACGGCACCGCGACCTACATGGCCTCGGACAACTTCGCCGGCACGATCACGCTGCATGGCGAGGCCAAGGCAGTTGGCTCCGATGCCGGCGGAAGCTGCCTTGGAAAGACGCTCGCGGAGCTGCGAGCCTCAGGGCAGGCACGCGATATCAAGTAGTCTGCCTTGTGTTGTCGGCGATCGTGGCCGATGCTTGCCCGGTGCTTGAGATGCGCCCGGCGCAGCGTCGCTTTGTGGAGGTGAGGCGAAGGGAAGCTCATCTGTTGTGAGCTTTGATGGTGTCTCCTACCTGCCCTGTTGGCGTCCACAGTGAGAAGAGCCGATCTATTGGGCGGCCGTCATGAAAGAATCGATGCTTGAGAATTTTCTGTTGTAGCAGTTCAAAAATCTGATTTACTGCAGCCTCGCTAATTGGCTTTCGGGGGATATTGCCGATGGTGTGGACCCGCAGGGAAACTATGCTTGGTGGTTTGGCGCTGCTTGGCGCCAACGCGCTTCAGAGCCCGGCACTCGCAAAGGCGACATCCTATTTTTCCGGCCCGGCCGTCGATAACGGCGTCACGTACCGGAGCACCAATTTCGCCAATATCGACAGGAAATGGCAACGCCAGGTCGTCAAATACTTCAGCAGCGAGCCGATCGGCACCGTCGTCGTCGATACCAGGCACCACTTTCTCTACCTGATCATGGAGAACAAGACGGCCATCCGCTATGGCGTCGGCGTCGGGAAAGAGGGTTTCAAGTGGTACGGCCGCGCGACGATCGACCGCAAGTCGCTCTGGCCGCGTTGGACGCCGCCGCCGGAGATGCGCGAGCGCCACCCCGAACTGCCTGAGTTCGTCGAGGGCGGCTCGCCGAAAAATCCGCTTGGACCCCGCGCCATGTACCTGCTGCGCGACGGCGTCGATACCGGTTACCGCTTCCACGGCACGCTGGAGCCCGGCAGCATCGGCAAGGATGCCTCCAGCGGCTGCATCCGCATGTTCAACGAGGATGCGATCGACCTCTACCAGCGTTGTCCGATCGGCACGGCGGTGCAGGTGCTGCCGCATATCGCCGACAAGGCCCCCGAGGTCAGCCAAGCAACCCCGGTCGCAACTCCGGTCGAATGAGGAATATCACCCGATGCCTGCTATGACCGGATTGACGAGGCTGCTGTCGGCGGCCGCCATTCTCTTGACGCTTGCTTCCTGCAACACCACCGAAATCGCCGCGGTCGAAGAGCCAGCAGCCGTGCCGATGACCGGAAAAACCGACGACCCGGCGCCCGGCTTCGAGACCGTTTCCGTCGGCACCGAGGAGGACTTTATCCTCAATGTCGGCCGCCGGACCTACTTCACCCAGGATTCTTCCACACTCGACAGCGTCGCCAAGGCGACGCTCGACAAGCAGGCGACCTGGCTCAACAGCAACCCGCGCTGGCTGGTGAAACTGCAGGGCTTCTCCGACGACAGCGGCTCCGCCTCCAAGATGGAAACCCTGTCGCAGAAACGCGCCGACGCGGTGATGGCCTATCTGGTGTCCAAGGGCGTCGACCCCAACCGCCTCTGGGCCAAGGGCTACGGCAACGACCGCGAAGTGCGCGACTGCACCGAGCGCTCCTGCAAGGTCCAAAACCGCCGCGTTGTCTCCAATCTGAGGATGGAACGCGACGCGACTTGAGCGGGCTCTGTTCGCAAAAGCAGAACTCGATCGCGAGAATCATTGTGCGCAGGCGGATGAGCGCTTTTGCGGGTCAGTTCGCTTAAAGGCGGACAGTCTGGCTGAAACTTAAATGGCGCACCCGACAGGATTCGAACCTGTGACCTTTGGAATCGGAATCCAACACTCTATCCAGCTGAGCTACGGGTGCATCCGTTTGGCGGCAGGGCCGCCGAAGCAGGCTGTGAGCGGTTCTTAGCCTAGCTTGCGCGTCGCTTCAATGGTCATTGCAAGAGATTGTGGTAGAAACAGCCATCCTGTGCCTGCGTTGTGATCGCGGCGCATCGCTTCGGGCAATGGCGCCGGGCGATAGCCAACCCAAATGACCGGATCACCCACCCGATGTAGCTAGAATTGGTCAGGCAAACCGCCTTGCGACGAGGCGCTGTGCGTTATAAATTCGTCATTATAGATAATTCTAAATTAATATACCCAGTGCTCGAGTAGGCAAGCGTTCCAGTAACCAAGTGCTCCAGTACCCAGTGCTCGCGTAATTGCTTCAGGCGAGGGGGCAGATTTTGGTCAACCGATATCTCACGACCGGCGAACCGGCGTTGGAGAGGCTGCGCTCCGATCCCGTATTGATGTGTCTGGTTGCGCTCGCGGCCGTGCTTTTCGTGCTGAACACCTGGAACGGTATCGGCATCCTTCCGGATTCGACGCGTTACATGCAGATCGTCAGCACGCCCTATGACGCGCCGCTCTACGCGTGGATGCTGGCTGCCGGGGGATCCCTTGGATTTGCGCTCGAGCATGTCGCGCTCGGCATTGCCTTTCTGCTTTATCTTCTCAATACCTGGCTCGTCGTTTCGCTGTTCAGGACGGCGCTGCCGGACCAGCCGTTCTTCGTGACCGTCGGAACGCTTTTGATTATCGTCAATCCGACTTTCCTCTGGACGAGCACCATCGCGATGTCGGAGGCGCTGTTCCTGGCGCTGACGTTTCTCGGTATCCGTTTCTTCATTCGCTACATGCACGGCGAGGGGCGGGGGCCCTTGCTTGCCTCATCTGCCTGCGTCGGGTTTGCCATGCTCGCTCGCTTCGTGGCGCCTCCGGTGGGGGCAGCCTTTGCCACCATCGCGCTCTTCTACAATTCAGCGCGGTCCCTTCGCCAAAGGCTTTTCGATGTCGCCCTCCTGTTCGTCGGTAGCGCCGGTATCTTTCTTGCCTGGGTGATCGTCAGCAAGCTGCTGGTCGGCCGGTCGGTCGGCCGCGCGCTCTGGTTCTATGGCAATGCCGATGCCGACCGCTGGCTGGGCGGACTGTCGCTTCTGGCGAGCTTTCTCCTGCCGAGCCAGGTGCCGCAGGTGATCCGCATCCCGGTGCTGCTTCTCGCGCTCGTCGCCGCGACGGTTGTCCTGGTGCAGACGCTGAAGCGAAACTGGCCCGAACGCCGGCCGGACGACCGCGATCTGATGACACTCATCTTCGGCCTGTTTGGATATTTCTACCTGCTGTTCGTCGTGCTTGCCGTGCATGTGGAGGCGAACCTGCAGCTCAACACGCGCTACTCGCTTCCCTTCTATGTCGCCATCATCTTCGTCCTGGTGATTGCAGCGGCAGACTATTGCGGTCGCGTCGATGCCGCACCCGTCGTTCGGCGTTCGCTGGCGCTGATCCTGCTCTGCCTTCTTG
The DNA here is from genome assembly GCF_000799055.1 of Ensifer sp. ZNC0028. Taxonomy (NCBI): domain Bacteria; kingdom Pseudomonadati; phylum Pseudomonadota; class Alphaproteobacteria; order Hyphomicrobiales; family Rhizobiaceae; genus Ensifer; species Ensifer sp. ZNC0028. Next base: position 20,717 of record NZ_JTLA01000012.1, on the reverse strand, counting down.
CCATCAACGGACTGCGCAGCACCGCCCAGACGGCGGAAGCCTTTCGCGAAGGGGTGGGCTTTCAGAGCACGGCGTGGAAGTCGTCGCCGATCGTTCGCGCCGTCAGGGCGTTGCCGGCCGATGCGGTCATCTTCACCAATGCCTGCGACCCGCTCAATTTCCTGACGCGCCGCTCGACGGACTGGATACCGTCCCATAGCGAGCGGCGCACCGGCCTTGAAAGCGATGCCGGTCCGCTCGACCTGCAGCTCGAGCGGTTTCGCGAGGATATGGCGCAGAAGAATGCCTATGTCGTCTTCGTCGATGCGATCGACTGGCGGTTCTACCTGGTGACGGAGAAAGAACTCGTCAAGCTCGCCAAGCTGAAGCTCGTGCGCTCCGAGAGCGACGGTCGCATCTACCAGACGGCAAATACCGGTGCGCCGTAGGCGCCCGAGACAGGCGTGCGTGGTCTCTAGACAAGGAGAGAGACATGCCAGTGAACCCTGAAGAGACGACGCGCATCGAGGCGTTGGGCGCCCAGCCGCAGGGAAGGGCGAGCGACTACCTGTCGCTGGCCCGGTTCGACCATGTCACCAAGCACGTCTTCATCCTGCCCGGGCTGATCCTCGCCTGTGCCCTCAGCGAGCCCGATCCGGCGGCTCTGGTCATCAACATTCCCGTGGGGCTTCTGAGCGCCGTCGCGATCGCATCGGCCAATTACGTCATCAACGAGTGGCTCGACCGGGAGCGCGACGCGGCCCATCCGACCAAGTCGCAGCGTCGCGCCGTCGTCGTAGAGATGCAGCCGCGCATCGTCTACGGCGAATATCTGCTGCTTGCCGCCATCGGACTGCTGCTTGCGTCGGTTGTCGGCAAGCTCTTCTTCGCCACGTCGCTGCTCTTCCTGCTGTCCGGCATCCTCTACAACGTCGAGCCGATCCGGGCGAAGGACAAGCCCTATCTCGATGTGCTGACGGAGTGTCTCAACAACCCGATCCGCTTCCTGCTCGGCTGGGCCATCGTCGACCAGGTGACCTTGCCGCCAGTCAGCGTGCTTGCGGCCTACTGGATGGCCGGCGCCTTCCTGATGGCGGCCAAGCGGCTCGGGGAATATCGCGACATCGCCGCGAATGCCGGGGTCGCCGTCCTGAAGAAATACAGGCGGTCGTTCGAGTACTACACCGAGGAGAGCCTGACCGTTTCCTGTTTCGTCTACGCGATGATGACGGCTTTTCTGCTCGGCGTTTTCCTGGTGAAGTACCGGGTGGAATACATCCTCGTCTTTCCGTTCATCAGCGGCCTCTTCGCCGTCTATCTCTGGCTTGCCACGCGCCCCGGATCGGTGGTGCAGCGGCCGGAAAGGCTGTTTCATTCGCGCCGGCTGGACGTCATGCTGACCTTGACCGTCGTCGTCTTCCTGTTCGCGAGTTTCGTCAACGTGCCGATGCTGGACTTCATGGCCGCCTCGTTCCTCGTACCGATATCGTCGCTGCAATGACCGGTTCGACGCTGCCAAATGGGCTCGTGCATTGGGATCGAGTACGCCTCGTGGTGTTCGATCTCGACGGGACGCTGTACGACCAGCGGCGGCTCAGGGCGCGAATGCTGCTTCGGCTGGTTGCAGACGCGGCGCGCAGGCATAGCCTTGGCACCATCCGCATCCTGCGCGCCTTTCGCGACTGCCGGGAGGAATTGGGCGATGCGTTGGCGACCGATGTGGCAACCCGTCAATACGAGTTGACCGCCGAGCGGTGCGGGCGGTCGCCGGAGACCGTCAGGAAAACCGTCGAGGAATGGATCGAACGGCGTCCGCTCGATCTCCTTCCTGCCTGCCGGTGCCGCGGTGTCGAGCGGGTGTTTGCCGGCCTTGCGGCTCAGCGAAAGACGATTGCCGTTTTGTCTGACTATCCGGCTTCGGAGAAACTGAAGGCGCTTGGCCTTGGCGCCAACATCGCCGTTTCCGCCATGGATCCGGAAGTCGGCGTTCTGAAGCCGCATCCGGCCGGTCTTGCCCATGTGCTTGCCTGTGCGCAGGTGCCGGCGGAGCAGGCGATCATGATCGGCGACCGGGTGGAGCGCGATTGGGCCGTGGCGCAGAGCCACGGCATGCGGGCGCTCATCCGCAGCGCAAGGCCGATCGCCGGCGTCGATACGTTTCGCGGTTATGACGACGAGATCTTCTGGCCGGTGACGGAGCTGCTGCCGATGGGCGCGCCGGCTCCAGCGCCCCGCTCGCTCACGATATCATCTTGAGCAGCCACAGAGCGCCCTGTTTGAGTGGGGCGCGGTGCGGGCTTTTTGCGGTGATGGCGGAGGCGACCTTCGCGCTCTGCCGATACCAATCGTAGCTCTCCTGCAGCATGGCTTCGTTGGAGTATTTCGGCCGCCAGCCCATGGCAAGCAGAGGCTCGACGTCGAAGTAGCATTCCTTGTGGTAGGTAAGATAGTGCCACGGCACCAGCGGCGAGACCCTCAGCCAATGCAGCGCCCGGAGCGTGTTGATGGTGGCGGCAGTCGGCAGGCTCCGGACCTTCGAAGTGCTGCCGGCGTAGCGGATCAGGGCCTCCAGGTCGTGACGCAGCGTGCCAAAGCGGTCGGTACCGACATTGTATGTGCCGCTCCGGCCGGCCTTGAGTGCCAGCATGTAGAAATCCATGAGATCATGGGCGTGGACGAACTGGAACTTGATGTTGCCGGAACCGATGACATAGACGGCGCGGTTTTCGCTGATCCACTCGAAGAGGATCTGGAAGATGCCGAGCCGGCCGCCGCCAAGGGTCGCCCGGGGGCGGATGGTGATCAGCGTCATATCGGCGGCCGCGCAGATGGCCTCGGCGACCTCTTCGCCGGCGCGCTTCGATTTGCCATAGGGCTCCACCGGACGAAGCGGGGTCGCCGCGGTAATCGGGCCGGACGGCGGGATGCCGTAGGCGGCGGTCGAGCTGACATGGATCAGCGACCGTACGCCCGCGCTTGCGGCTTCCTCGCAGACGATGCGGGTCCCCTCGACATTGACGTTCCAGTAGTCGCGCCCCGCATCCGTCTGCGCCACCAGCGCCGCATTGTGGTGAACGACGTCGACGTCGCGCATGGCGGCGCGCACGCCGTCGCGGTCGAGCACGGAGCAATTGACGAACTCGATATCGGCCGGGCGGGAGCGATCCTCCCAGAGGTCGAGCACCCGCACCTCGTCGCCGTGTTCGCGCAACCGTCGTGCTGCGAGGTTGCCGATGAAACCCGATCCGCCGGTAATCAAATGTCGCATGTGTCCCTCCAGCCCCTGTCTGCGGGAATTGTCCGATCAGATCGCCCGATCCTCGAGCGCGCGTGTGATGTTGCGATGCGCGACGGCCATCACCGTTCCTTGCGGATTGACGACCGTCGGGCCGCACAGAAGCGAAGCGTCGGCGATGTAGAGATTGTTGGCGCCATGCACGCGCCCGAACGAACTCGCCGCGCATTTTTCGGCATCCTCGCCCATCGGGCAGGAGGAGAAGAGGTGAAGTGCGGTGGCGTTTGCCTGCTTCGGAGGAAGCGTTTCGGGAAGCTTGGCGATATCGGCCAGCGATTTCAGCACGGGATAGCCCGGAATGCTCGGATAGACTGCAAGGGCGCCGGCAGCAAAGAGAACCTCCGCGAGGCGTGCGAGGCCGACGGCCAATTCCTTCAGGTCCGAGGGCTGAAGGCCGACCCGCACCAGCGGATCGCGAAAGCCGGGCAGGGATCTTACCTTGCCGGATCCGCCGGTGCTCTGCACGTAGTAGATCGCCATGCGCCGCCAGTCCCGATCGACCGCGTCGATCATCTCCGGATGCGCCGCCATGGCAAGCGCCAGGGCCGGCCGCTTGCTCATGGAGCAGCCCATGCTGAAGCGCGGGTCGAATTCCTTGATCTGGTGGACCGGCTCGAGTTCGCCAGGGGTGTTGAGCTCGTCGGGAAAGACTGCCACCACCTTCAGCATCGGATGGAAGCGCAGGCTGTCGCCGACGTGGCGGGTGATGCCGGAGCGGCGCAGCAGCCACGGGGTCTGCACCGCGCCGCCGGCAACGAAGACGGTTTTTGCCTTCAGCTCGATCTGGCGTGTGCCTCCCGCCCCCTTGCTGTGCGCATGCACCGTCCACTGCCCGTTCGCATGGGTAAGCCTGGTTGCGCAGGTATCGGCCAGCAGCATGCCGCCGGCGTCGAGGAAGCGCGGCACGAACGTTGCCGACATCGATTGCTTTCGGCCCGGAGATCCGCCGGCCCCGGCGGCGGCGTAGGCATAGAGGCGCGGCACTTCGAGGGAAGACCAGCCGAGCCGCTGCGCACCCTCGTCGAGCCGCGTCGACAGCTGCGGTGCGGGGCCGGGCAGGTATTCGACCCTGGCGACCGCCTCGCAGGCGTCGAAATGCGGGGTCAGATCTTCGAGTGTCAGGGCATCGACCCGATAGTCGCGGATCCAGCGGTCGAGCACCGTCTGCGGTGTGCGATGGTAGAGGCCGCGGTTGATCTCGCTGCCACCGCCGACGCAGCAGCCCTCGACATAGGCGATCTTGGTCGCGCCGAAGCCGATGTTGATGCCGGCGTTGCGGTACTTCTGAAGGATTTCCTCGCGGGAGAAATGCGGCGCGGACTCAAGCGCCAGATGCGGACCTTCCTCGATCATCAGCACGGACTTGCCCGCTTCCGCGCAGCGGGTGGCGGTCACCGCGCCGCCCGGGCCGGAGCCGATGACGATGATGTCGGGGGCGAGCCTCTCAGGGGCCAGCCGGCGCTCCGGTTGCGACAGGTTCATGCTGGTAGTCCTGGCCGTAAAGGTCTGAGTAAATACAGAATAATGCCAATGACATGTGGAACTCGACGAAACGCCGCCGGAACTCGAGGCGGGATTGCCGCCATTTGTCGATTTCGGCCAGTCGGTCGTCGAGCGAAAGCTGATGAAAGAACTTGCCTCTGCGCAGCAGCGGCCAGGCATTGAAAAGAAGCACGAGACTATGGAAGGGTGGGCGCAGATAGTCGGGCATCTGACGATGAACTTTCAGCAGAAATTCCGCCGCACGGACGCCCAGGGCGCCACGGCTGTCATCGGTCGCGCCGCGTTCATGCGCGATCGTCTCGCCGAGCGCCAGGATGGCCTGCTGAAAGTGCTGCGACATGGCCCGAGCCCCGTTATCAAGCCGACCCCTCGTAAGGAGCCTGACGCTGTTTTGATAAAGACGGTTGTCTGCTCTTTACTGCCTGTATTTCTAGCTGCTCTTATAAGCAAAAGCTACTAAAACGTTGTTTTCGGCCAGGCGACGACCGTCTGTGCGCCAGTCGCCGGACGTCGCTCGATGCGAAAGGCACGGGATGAGACGCCTTCTGGATATGAGTTTTGTTCGCTATTTCGCCTGCGGCTGCATCGCGGCGAGCCTGCAGGTGGCCACGCTCGCCGCGCTGGTCGAGACAGCGCGGCTCGAACCGGTCTATGCGTCCACCATCGCCTTCTACTTTGCCGTCGTCGTCAACTATTGCCTGCAGCGGCGCTTTACCTTCCGATCTGACGAACCGCACCTGAAGGCGCTGCCGAAGTTCTTGGCGGTGTCGACCTTCGGCGCCGGAATAAACGCGGTTGCGTTCCTGCTGCTATCGACCGTCATGCACTATGTCGTTGCCCAGGCACTGGCGCTGCTCCTGGTCTTTTCGGTGAACTATGCCCTGAGCCGGACGCTGATTTTTCGCACTGGCAGCGCTGGCGAAGCGGGCGGCACGGAGCCGGCCCGTGCGGCGGGGCGAGCCTCATCGGGCAAATAGAAACGCCGCGCCCGGGGGCGCGGCGTCGTTGAGAGCGCGGTCTTGCGCGATGAAGCCGACCGCTTGGCCTACGCCACCTGCATGGCGCCGGGGCCGGGGATCGCCTTGGGCGGTACCTTGCCCATGATGATCATGCCGAGCACCTCGTCCTTGGTGACGTCCTCGGTGCGGGCCTGGCCGACGACCTGGCCGTTCTTCATCACCGACACGCGATCGGCGAGGTCGAAGACGTCGTGGATGTCGTGACTGATCAGGAAGATGCCGATGCCTTCGCGCTTCAGCTGTTTGATGAGATCGCCGACCTGGGCGGTCTCCTGCGGCCCAAGGGCTGCCGTCGGCTCGTCCATGATGAGGATGCGGGCGTCGAAGAGGATCGCGCGGGCGATCGCCACCGATTGCCGTTGGCCGCCCGAAAGCGCCTTCACCGGCTCCTTGAAACGCTGGAAGTTGGGGTTGAGGCGCCCCATGACCTCGCGGGCCTTGGCCTCCATCGCCACGTCGTCGAGCGTGCCCCACGGCGTGCGCAGTTCACGGCCGAGATAGAGGTTGGCGGCGGCGTCGACGTTGTCGGCGACGGCGAGCGTCTGGTAGATTGTCTCGATGCCGTATTTCTTGGCGTCGCGCGGGTTGTTGATGTCGGCGGCCTCGCCGTTGATCAGGATCTCGCCGGCATCGCGCTTGTAAGCGCCCGAAAGGATCTTGATCAGGGTCGACTTGCCGGCGCCGTTGTGGCCGAGCAGTGCCACGACTTCGCCGGGGTAGAGATCGACGGAGGCGTTGTCCACCGCGTGGATGCCGCCGAAGGAGATGGAAATGTTCTTCATTTCCACAAGCGGAGTGCGTTGGTCTTTCATGGATCGTACTCCTTACTTGGCGCGGGCGCGGTAGACGGTGTCGAGCCAGACGGCGACGACGAGGACCACGCCGACGACGATGCGCTGGAACGGACTGTCGATCCCCAGGAGCACCATGCCCGACTGCAGGGATTGCATGACGAGCGCACCGATCATGGCGCCGGCGATCGTGCCGACGCCGCCGGCAAGCGAGGTGCCGCCGATGACAGCTGCCGCGATCGTATAGAGCTCGTCGAGTTCGCCTTGCGCGTTGGTCGCGGCATTGAGGCGGGCGGTCGAGATTGCCGCGGCGATGGCGCAGAGGACGCCCATCAGCGTGAAGATCTTGACGGTAACCCAGCGGGTCTTGATGCCGGCGAGTTCGGCCGCCTCGGGGTTGCCGCCGAGCGCAAAGACATAGCGGCCGAAACGCAGGCGGGTGGCGATGAAGGTCATGACGATGCCGACGGCGATCGCCATCAGCACCGGTATGGCGATGCCGTGCGAGATCATGAGGCCGCCGTCCGGCCAGGCGATGCCGTTGGCGTCGGCATATTTACGGGCGATGTTGGTCGGCCAGTAGTAGCTGTTGGCAACGGTGATCGCGCCGAGAACCAGGATACAGCCGAGGATCGCCAGGAAGTACTCCGCCCAGACCGGGCGCAGCGGGAAGCGGAAGCGCTTGCGCTGCTTGCGCGAATTGAGGATGGCGGCAACGATGGCGATGCAGGCGAGGATGCCGACGATCCAGCTGGCCGTTGCGCCGATCGAGCCTTCTGTGCCGCCGCCCATCAGGCGGAAGGTGGCGTTCATTGGTGCGACCGTCTGGCCGCTGGTGACGAACCAGGTGGCGCCGCGCCAGACGAGCAGGCCGCCGAGCGTGACGATGAAGGCGGGCACATTGAGGAAGGCGACGATCGAGCCCTGCAGCGCGCCGATGGCGGCGCCGACGGCGATGCCGCTCAGAAGGGTGATGATCCAGATGGCGGGGTGTTCGAGGCCGAGATATTGCGGCAGGAACTTCGCCTGCATGACCCCCATGACCATGCCGCAGAAGCCGAGCACGGAGCCGACGGAGAGGTCGATGTTGCGGGTGACGATGATCAGCACCATGCCGGTCGCCATCACGGCGACAGATGAGGTCTGAACCGTCAGGTTCCAAAGGTTGCGTGGCGTCAGGAACAGCCCGCCGGTCATGATCTGGAAGCCGACCCAGATGATGACGAGCGCGCCGACCATGCCGAGCAGCCGGGTGTCGATCTCGGTGGCGCGGAAGAAACGTTTTACCGGGTTCTCGTCCGCTGTACGGGCGCGATTTGTCTGTGCGCCCTTTGTGTTGCCTTGTGTGATGTCGGCCATGGACGTGCCTTCCCCCCACTTATGTTGTTGATGTCATCGCGTCAGTGGCACCAAGAGCCCCAAATGGACGCGACAAGTCCGGTGCGACGGCAGAAACCGAGCCTGCGTGCTGATTGTTGCGGTCGCGGAAGCGGTATTGTCCGCCGCGTCCGCACCTTGCGCAAGCGCCGCAACGGGTTGCGTTGCGGCGCTTGTCTTTTGTCAGCGCTCAGTTCTGCTGGTGCGGCTTATTTGCAGGCCGCGACGTCGCCCTTGACGCCCTGGCAGGCTTCAGCCTTGGAGATCCAGCCCGCGTCGATGACGACGTTCAGGTTGTCCTTGGTGATCGGCAGGGGAGCCAGGAAGACCGACTGCATGGCCACGCCCTTCGGGCCGCCGTTGAAGGTGGTGACGCCAGAGACTTCTTCCATCTTCTTGCCGCCGGCAAGTTCGACGGCGACTTCTGCGGCGCGCTTGCCGAGCTCGCGCGAGTCCTTCCAGACCGAAACGGTCTGCGTGCCGAGCGCAACGCGGTTCAGAGCCGCCTTGTCTGCGTCCTGGCCGGAGACCGGAACGGAGCCGGCCAACCCTTGAGCGTCGAGGGCAGCGATTGCGCCGCCCGCGGTGCCGTCGTTGGAGGCGACGACCGCATCGACCTTGTTGTCGTTGGCGGTCAGGAACTGCTCCATGTTCTTCTGGGCGTTTTCAGGCTTCCAGCCGTCGGTATAGGCTTCGCCGACATTCTTGATCTTGCCGGCGTCGACGGCTTCCTTCAGCACTTCCATCTGTCCGGAGAAGAGGAAGTCGGCGTTCGGGTCAGAAGACGAGCCCTTGATGAAGACGTAGTTGCCTTCCGGCTTCACCTTGAACACTTCGCGGGCCTGCATGCGACCCACTTCCTTGTTGTCGAAGGTGATGTAGAAGGCGGCCGGGTTTTCGATCAGGCGGTCGTAGCCGACGACCGGAATGCCTTCGGCAGCAGCCTTTTCGATCGCCGGGCCGATGGCGTCGCTGTCCTGGGCAAGCACGATCAGTGCATTAGCGCCCTGGGCGATCAGCGATTCGATATCGGTCAGCTGCTTGGCGGCGGACGACTGTGCGTCAGCGGAGATGTACTTGTCGCCCGAGGCTTCGAGGGCTGCCTTGATGGCGGCTTCGTCGGTTTTCCAGCGCTCTTCCTGGAAGTTGGACCAGGAAACGCCGACGACCAGGTCCTTTGCCTGGGCAACGGAATGCAGGGAAACGATGACGGCAACGCCTGCCATCAGCTTCAAAACGGATTTCATTTCATCCTCCCGAGTGAGGGCCGGCCGAGCGTGCGAACCTCCCGCACCATCCTCTGCCAGCCTTAGACGCTGTCGTAGATCGTGCCGCTACACCGTGCGGAATTATTTTCTCGACAGTCGAGAAAATGAATGTCATGGATTTTTGAGGCTGTCAACACGGCGTGAAAGCGTCGGTTGCGGCATCAACAAGGTGCTCCGCGAGCGGTCGCGTCCGATGTTTCTCGACCGTCCCGAAAATCGGTGCCACAAGGCTGTCGACAAGGTGTTCGGCGCCTTGTCTTGCCGGTCAACAGATGCTTTGGGAGGGGCATGTGTTCGAAGGATCCGCCACTGACAGGGACGTCTCATGCTGACCAAGTCCAGCACTGAGCTCGTGCGTCAGCAAAACAGCGCGTTGGTCCTTGCGGCGCTCCGGCGGTCCGGCAATCTTTCCCATACGGAAATCTCTTCCGAGACCGGGCTTGCCTCGGCGACCGTTTCGGCGATCACCGCGGAGCTGGAAAAGGCCGGCGTGCTCGCCAAGGCCGAGCAGCAGGTCCAGGGCGGGCGCGGGCGGCCACGGGTGCTGTTCACGCCACGCCGCGATCACGGCCATCTGATCGTCGTCCGGATCTCGTCCGACATCGTGCAATATTCGCTGGTCGATTACGGCGGCACGTTGCTCGACCGCTTCGACGAAACCCGAAACCACGACGAGCGCGGTACCGCCCCTTTCGCCCGGGCATTCGTCGATGCGCTCGAGCGCCTGTTGCAACGGTCGAGACTGGAGCGCAGCCAGGTGCTGGCCGTCTCGATCAGCAGCAAGGGCCTGGTGGACGGCGCGTCCGCGCGGCTCTTGTGGTCGCCGGTGTTCGGACGGGAGGAGCTCGATTTCGCCGCGCTGCTCGCGCCGGACTGGCGGGCGAAGGTCATGCTCAGCAACGAAACCCTTCTGGTCGCGCAGGCACTCGCCGCCCAGGCCGAGCGCAAGCCGGAGAGCGGCTTCAGGGCCCTTGCGGCGATCTCGCTCGGGCACAGCATCGGGCTCGGGGTCGCGCGCAAGAGCCAGAGCGGCGAGATGGACGTCAGCGCGCCGAATTTCGGCCATATGCTGCACATGCCGTCGGCGGGCCTTTGCCGCTGCGGCGCCTATGGATGCATAGAGGCGGCGGCCGGCTTCTACGGCATCCTGCGCGCGGCCTTCGAAGTGCCGGCCGATACCATTCCCGCCAAGTTCGTACCGGTTACGGAACTCGACAAGATTGCAGCCAGCGCACGGCAGGGCCACCGCATGGCCGGCTACGCCTTTCGCCAGGCCGGCATCGCGCTCGGCAACGGCATCTCGCGCATGTTGAGCCTCTATGAGCGCATGCCCGTCCATGTCACCGGACCGGGCCTGCGCTACTTCGATCTGATGCTGCCGGGGATCGAGGAGGGGCTCGCCCAATCGATGCAGATCCGGCTTCAGGGGGCGCCGGAAATCACGGTCGTTGCCGACGAGCAGCGCCTGGTTTTCGAGGGGCACCTGGCACGGGCGCTCGGCGCGATCGATGGCGATACCGCCAGCGTCGGCGCATCCGCGATGCACGGTTGAGGCGAATTTTCGGCGCAACCATTTTTGGGGTTGTGTCGAAGGTGAACAATTCCAGCGATGCAATTTACAGTTATTTAGCGACTCCTTGTCAAGGTGAGCCTGACGCGGGAGACGATTATGTTTTCAGTGATTGCATGCATACGCGACGATCATGACTGGCGCCTCATCCTGGTTGCCGCGATCGTCTGCCTGGCAGGCAGCGTCGCGACGATGCTGCTCCTGTTACGCGCGCAGCGAAGCGAAGGCAGCCAACGCGGTTTGTGGATCGCGGCCAGCGGCTTTGCCTGCGGTATCGGCGTCTGGTCCACCCATTTCATCGCCATGCTCGCCTATGATGGCGGCGTTCCCGTCGCCTATGGCGCCTGGGGCACGCTCCTCTCGGTGGCCGTGGCGATCGCAGCGTCCTGGCTCGCCTTTGCGATCGGTCTTGGCGGGCGCTCGCATCTTTCGATGACCTGCGGCGGCCTGCTGCTCGGCGCCGGCATTGCGGCGATGCACTTTACCGGCATGCGGGCGATCGAGATCCAGGGGCATATTTCTTACGATCCCGAAATGACGGTCTCCGCCGTGCTCGCCGGGACGATGCTGGCCGGGGCCGCGCTCTACGCCTTTCAGCTCTTGCGTGGCGTGCGGCGCATGGTCGTCGCGTCGCTGCTTCTGGTCGTCGGCATCTGTGCGCTGCATTTCACCTCGATGAGCGGCATCACGCTGGTGCCCGAGGCCAATGTCGCCGTTGCCGAGACCATCCATCCCGCCTGGCTTGCGGGCGGCGTCATTGCCGCTTCGACCACCTTGATCGTGCTCGCCTTCGGCGCGCTCTTTCTCGACCGGCACCTGACGGATCTGCGCGGGCTCGCCAATGCATCGCTTGAAGGCATGGCGATCATCTTCGATGGCGTGATCGTGGACGCCAACGAACGCTTCGCAGGACTGACGGGCCGCAAGCTGTCGGAGCTTTCCGGACGGCCTCCGGCAGACATCTTCGTCTTCGGCGAAGAGGGATTGGACGCCCACAGGCACGACGATGGTCCGGGCGAAATCGATCTTCTGAACGCGGAAGGCCGCACCATTCCGGTGGAGTTCATGTGCCGGACGATCGAATATCGCGGCCGGGAATGCGACGTTATCTTCGTGCGCGACCTTAGGGCGCGCAAAGAAGCCGAGCGCACGATCGAACATCTCGCCCATCATGACGCGCTGACGGATCTGCCGAACCGCGCCTTCTTCGACCGCAGGCTGGCCCAGACGCTGGCGGCGGCGGCTGCGAGAAACGAGGAACTGGCGATCCTCTGCCTCGACCTCGACCGCTTCAAGGCGGTCAACGACATCTTCGGCCACGGCGAGGGCGACCGCATCCTGAAGAAGGTCGCCGATATCCTGCGGGCGGCCGTCGGCGAGCAGGATACGATCGCCCGGCTCGGCGGAGACGAATTTGCGATCATCCAGGTGGGCGGCAGGGAGCCGGAAGCGGCGCGGCAGCTGACGGACCGGATCCTCGCGCTGTTTGCCGCCGAGATGGACACCAATCGCGACCCGACCGCCGTCGGCGTCAGCATCGGGGCTGCGATCTTTCCGGCCGACGGGCAGACGGCGGATCAGTTGCGCAACAATGCTGACACGGCGCTCTACCGCGCCAAGCAGAGCGGCAAGGGCATCGCCTGCTTCTTCGACCGTGAGATGGACGAGGCAGTCCGCACCCGCCGCCAGATCGAAAACGACCTGCGCCATGCAGTGCTTCGCCGGCAGTTCTTCCTCGAATACCAGCCGCTGGTCGAGGTCCAGAGCGACAGGATCATCGGCTACGAGGCGCTTTTGCGCTGGAGCCACCCGCAGCGCGGTCTGGTCGGCCCGGACCTGTTCATTCCGATTGCCGAAGAGAGCGGTTCGATCATCCAGATTGGCGAATGGGTGCTGGAGCAGGCCTGCACGGAAGCGGTGAAATGGAACGAGCCCTTGCCGGTTTCCGTCAATGTTTCCCCTGTGCAGTTTCTGTTGCCCAACCTCTTCGACCAGGTCGCGGGCATACTGCGGCGGACTGGGCTTGATCCGTGGCGGCTGGAGCTCGAGATCACCGAGAAGGCGCTGATGCACAATCGCGACGACGTGCTTGCGACCCTGGTCAGGCTGCGCATTCTCGGCGTCAGGATCGTCATGGACGATTTCGGCACCGGGCATTCGTCGCTGAGCAACCTGCAGAACTTCCCCTTCGACAAGCTGAAGATCGATTGCAGCTTCACCGCGGCCTTGGAAAAAGATCCTTCGGCCCAGGCGATTGTCAGGGCGATCATCGCGCTTGGCCACAGCCTCCGGCTGGCGGTGGTGACCGAGGGCGTCGAAACCGAGCGTCAACGGCAGATCCTTGCGGAGGAAGGCTGCCTGCAGATGCAGGGCTTCCTGTCGGGACGGCCGGGCGCTGCGCCCAGCACCGGTTGGGACGGTGCGGCGGCGCGGCATAAAATACCGGCACAGGCCGACAGCTGACGGCGGTTGCAATCCGATAAAAAAAGGCCGGGCGCGAGTGGCGCCCGGCCTTTGTCTATCCCTCGCAATGCGGGATCAGGCGACGCTGATCTGGCGCTTCTCGACGACGGACTTCACAGCCGCATCGGCAAGCGCGAGGGCCGCTAGGCCGTCCTTGCCCGATGGCGTGATTTCCGCGCCCTTTTCGATTGCGGCGATGAAGCTCTCGATCTCGTTGGCATAGGCTTCGGTGTAGCGGGTCATGAAGAAATCGTGCAGCGGCGGGCGGGTGTAACCGTCGCCATTGGCGATCTCGATCGAGACCGGGCGCTGGTTCTCGGCCGAAGCCACGCCCTTCGAACCGTGCACTTCGATGCGCTGGTCGTAGCCGTAGGTGGCGCGGCGGGAATTGGAGATGATCGCCTGCTTGCCGGACGCCGTCTGCAGGATGACCGAGACGCTGTCATAGTCGCCGGCTTCGCCGATCGCCTTGTCGACGAGAACGGCGGCTGTCGCCGTCACCGAGACCGGCTCTTCGCCGAGCAGGAAGCGGGCCATGTCGAAGTCATGGATGGTCATGTCGCGGAAGATGCCGCCCGAACGCTTGATGTAGTCGACCGGCGGGGCGCCCGGATCGCGCGAGGTGATCGTCACCATTTCGACGTCGCCGATCTTGCCGGCGTCGATCGCCTTCTTCACGGCCATGAAATGCGGGTCGAAGCGGCGGTTGAAGCCGACCATCAGCTTGGCCTTGGTCTCGCTGACGACCTTGAGGCAGGTCTTGACGCGCTCGGCATCGAGATCGACGGGCTTCTCGCAGAAGATTGCCTTGCCGGCGCGGGCGAAACGCTCGATCAGGTCGGCATGGGTGTCCGTCGGGGTGCAGATGACGACGGCATCGATGTCCTTGGCGGCTTCGATCGCCTCGATGGTGCGGACCTCGCAGCCATACTGCTTGGCAATGGCATCGGCGGCGGCCGGGAAGGCATCGGCGACGGCAACAAGCACAGCGTCGGGATTGCCGCTGACGGCTTTCGCATGAACCTTGCCGATGCGGCCGGCGCCCAGAAGACCAAATCTGACTGTCATCTCTGTTTCTCTCGAATTCCGGTTCGCGACCGGGAAGGGGCGTGATGATCGGCGCTCATCGCGCAAAGGCGCCGCGGAACGCTGCTTCCGCGAATGGTTTGGAGAATTGCCACGAAAGACCGCGCGTTGGAACGCTGCGCTGAGCGCCTCTCCCTTGATACCTCCATTTCCACTCGGCCGCTTCTTATTTGGAATGAAGTCGCCGATGTAGATTATTTCGGAATTTTTATTCCATTTTTATTGCGTCCGTCAAGGGGAGTCGGAGGCCATGGCCTTGCCGTCCGCGACGAATTTCCCCTAAATGGGACGCACGCGACAAGGCGACCAGAGGACAGAATGCTCAAATTCATCGATCCGGACCATCCCTTCTACCGCCCACTGTGGATCCGTCTGCTGATCGTGGGCTTCTGCGGCGTCTGGACAGTGGTCGAATTCCTGGGCGAGCAAACGATGTGGGGGATGATTTTCCTCGCGGTCACCGCCTATGCCTCGGCGGCTCTCTTGGTTTTCTACAAGCCGAGCGAGAAGGGCGTCGAGAAAGCTGGGGACGAGGGGCAAGGCAAGGGCGACGGGAGCGACGCTGCCGGCTGAGGTTCACGGCGCCGGGGTGATGGCGCGCATCTGCTTTGCGGCTTCGTCGATCAGCATGTTGGCGAGCTTCATGCGCACGGTGGCATTGGCGCGAAACGCGGCCGGTAGCCGGTCCGGGTGGTTCAGGGCCGCGAAGGCCCGCCGTTTTGCCGCAAGGGTCATCTGCGTTTCGCCGTCGACAAGCGCCAGTTCCTCGGCCACGTCTGCAAGCGTCGTACGGCTAAGATAATCCGGCATGACCGGTGGAGGCGGCGGCTCCACGAAAGACGCATCGAGATAGGCGCGCTCGACGGCGCCGAAGGCAGCCGAGCGAACGCTTTCGGCCGCAAAGGTGTTGTCGAATGCCGGGGCATAAGGCGTGGCGACACGCGTCGCTTCGGCCGGTGCCGGTTCGATATCCTCTTCCGATTTCAGCCGCTCAAGCACCGACTGAAAGACTGACATTCCAAACATGACGTCTCCGATCGCCGTGCAAAATGGCAGGCGGAGATTATCCCGGGCTGATCAGCGTGATCATGCCCGGGCTGATCAGGCGCGGCCCTGCTTGAGGATCAGGTCGTAGAGCAGCTTGGCGCTCGGCGGCAGCGCGCGTCCCTCGGCGGTGATCAGCCCATAGGGTTTGATGCGGATCGGGATCTCGGTCTTCAGGATGCGGATTTCCCCGGCCGGCGTGCCGTTGCCGGCAATCAGGTTGGCGACGTCGAGCGCCACCGGTGCAATTGCGTTGGTGTTGCGCACGATCGACAGCGTCAGGATGATCGACGAGGTGTTGATCACGGTCGCCGGCAACCGTACCCCGGCCGCGACGAAACTGTCTTCGACCGCGCGCCTCAGAAGCGTGCCGGGCGGCTGGAATACCCAGTCATAGGAGGGTAGGTCCTCGGCGACGACCATGGGCTTGTCGAGCAGTGGATGGCCGTCGCGCACGATCAGGCAGACCTCCTCGTAGCCGATCTCCACCATGTTGAAGAGCCGCGGCGGCTGGTCGTCGGGGATGCGGCCGATGATGAAGTCGTGCCGGGCGGCGAGCAGTTCCCTTGCCAGGACGTTGCTGTTTTCGATCTGGACGTTGATCTCGATGCCGGGATAGGCGGTCATCACCTGGCGGATGGCGGGCACCGCGAGGTTGAGCGCCGGGCCTGTGACAGAGCCGAGCGAGACCGAACCGCCGCTGCCGGTCTTCAGCTCGTTGATCTCGCGCGATGCCTCCCGCAGCTCCAGAAAGATGCTGCGCGCGCGCCGCGCCAGCGCTTCGCCGTAGGGCGTCAACAGGACGCCGCGCGCCACGCGTTCGCACACCGGCGCCTTCAGCATGGTCTCGATTTCCGAGAGCATGCGCGATGCTGCCGGTTGCGAGATGCCGAGAGCGTCGGCGGCGGCGCTGATACGGCGGTGATCGTCGATCGCGAGAATCAGGCGGAGGTGACTGATCTTCAGGCCCGAGCGGAAAAGCGTCGAATCGACGAGTTCGCCGGCGGTGCTCGGTTTCTGATCGCGCATTTCAACCTCCGCGTTTTTTTATTTGATTTTCAGGGATTTTCAAAAATCACACTGTTTGCGCTCGATATATCATTTTTGGTATGTATTCAAAGCAATATTGTATTTGACAGTTATATGGTTTCATTCCAGTTTTTGCTTATGTGCCAGCGCATGTAGGAGCATGCGAGGCGGGGAGGCCTCTCCTTCACCTTGACCGCAGCCGGAGACGAAGATCTCGGGCGGCGGATTGCTGCGCATAGACGGAAAGGCTCTCGCCTGCCGGCTTCAACTTTTTTGGGAGAGAACTGATGAAATTGATGACTTCGCTTCTCGCAGCCGCCGCGATTTCGATCGCGTCCTTCGCTGCACCGGCATTTGCGCAGGACAAGGGCACGGTCGGCATTTCCATGCCGACGAAGACGTCGACCCGCTGGATTTCCGACGGCGAGACCATGGAGAAGCTGTTCAAGGAAGCGGGCTACACGCCGGACCTGCAGTTCGCTGACGACGACATCCCGAACCAGCTTGCCCAGATCGAGAACATGGTGACCAAGGGCGCCAAGGTTCTCGTCATCGGCGCCATCGACGGCACGACGCTCTCCGACATCCTGCAGAAGGCACACGACGCCGGCGTCAAGGTGATCGCCTATGACCGCCTGATCCGCGACTCGGGCAATGTCGACTACTACGCCACCTTCGACAACTTCCAGGTCGGCGTGCAGCAGGCAACCTCGCTCGTCCAGGGCCTCAAGCTCGACGGCGCAACCGAGCCGAAGAACATCGAGCTCTTTGGTGGTTCGCCTGACGATAACAACGCCTTCTTCTTCTACGATGGTGCGATGTCGGTCCTGCAGCCGCTGATCGACAGCAAGAAGATCGTCGTCAAGTCCGGCCAGAAGGGTATGGACCAGGTCGGCACGCTGCGTTGGGACGGTGCCGTTGCCCAGGCCCGCATGGAAAACCTGCTGTCGTCGAACTACACCGACGCCAAGGTCGATGGCGTTCTGTCGCCCTATGACGGCCTGTCGATCGGCATCATCTCGGCGCTGAAGGGCGTCGGTTATGGCTCGGGCGACATGGCGATGCCTGCCGTCACCGGTCAGGACGCCGAACTGCCGTCGGTCAAGTCGATCCTTGCCGGCGAACAGTATTCGTCGATCTTCAAGGACACCCGCGAACTCGCCAAGGTCACCGTCGGCATGGTCAACGCGATCATGGAAGGCAAGGAGCCGGAAGTGAACGACACCAAGACCTATGACAACGGCGTCAAGGTCGTACCGTCCTACCTCTTGAAGCCGGTTGCCGTCGACAAGTCCAACATCAAGGACGTGCTGGTTTCCTCCGGTTACTACACCGAAGACCAGATCAACAACTGATCTTTTTGAGCGTGAGGGCCCGTGCATGCGCGCGGGCCCTTTTATCCAGATGACGGAGCCGGTACTCTCTTCAAAGACTGCCGCTGGAATGACTGAACATGGACAATATCATTCTTGAAATGCGGGGCATCACCAAGACGTTTCCGGGCGTCAAGGCGCTGGACAATGTCAGCTTCAAGGTCCGCGAAGGCGAGATCCACGCACTCGTCGGCGAAAACGGCGCCGGCAAGTCGACGCTGATGAAGGTGCTGAGCGGCGTCTATCCCGCCGGCACCTATGACGGCGAGATCCACTATGGTGGCGAAGCCCGCCGTTTCTCGACGATTTCCGACAGCGAAGACCTGGGCATTATCATCATTCACCAGGAACTGGCGCTGGTGCCGCTGCTGTCGATCGCCGAGAACATTTTCCTCGGCAACGAGATCGCCAGCAACGGCGTGATCCACTGGCCGCAGACCTTCGCCCGCACACAGGAACTCTTGAAGAAGGTGGGCCTCAGCGAGAGCCCGGCGACGCTGATCACCGACATCGGCGTCGGCAAGCAGCAGCTGGTCGAGATCGCCAAGGCGCTTTCGAAGAAGGTGCGGCTCTTGATCCTCGACGAGCCGACCGCCTCGCTCAACGAAACCGATTCCGATGCGCTTTTGAAGCTGCTGATGGAGTTTCGCACGCAGGGCATGACCTCGATCATCATCTCGCACAAGCTGAACGAGATCCGCAAGGTCGCCGACCAGATCACCATCCTGCGCGACGGCGGCACGGTCGAGACGCTCGACTGTCACAGCGAGGACATCGGCGAGGACCGGATCATCAAGGGCATGGTCGGCCGCGCCATGGAAGACCGCTATCCGCCACGCGAGCCCAAGATCGGCGAGACGCTGCTTGAGGTGAAGAACTGGAACGTCTTCCATCAGCAACACCGCGACCGGCAGTTCCTGCACGATGTCAATTTCACCGTGCGCGCCGGCGAGGTCGTCGGCATCGCCGGGTTGATGGGCGCAGGGCGCACTGAAACGGCGATGAGCCTCTTCGGCAAGTCTTGGGGCCACAAGATCTCAGGCGACGTGAAGATGCGCGGCAAACCCGTCGACGTCAGCACCATTCCGCGGGCGATCGATGCGGGGCTTGCCTATGTCACCGAGGACCGCAAGCAGCTCGGCCTCGTGCTGATTAACAACATCAAGGAGAACACGACGCTCTCCAACCTGAAGGCGGTGGCCGCGAACGGCGTCATCGACGATCGCAAGGAAGCGAAGGTCGCTTCCGACTATCGCTCGAAGCTGCGCATCCGTTCGCACTCGATCTATCAGGAAACGGTCAACCTTTCGGGTGGCAACCAGCAGAAGGTCGTCTTGTCCAAGTGGTTGTTCACCAATCCGGAAGTTCTCATTCTCGACGAGCCGACACGCGGCATCGATATCGGCGCGAAGTATGAGATCTACACCATCATCAACCAGCTTGCCGCCGAGGGTAAGGGCATCCTGATGATTTCATCGGAAATGCCGGAGCTGCTTGGAACCTGCGATCGCATCTACGTCATGAACGAGGGCCGCATCGTCGCGGAGCTTTCGAAGGCGGAAGCGAGCCAGGAATCCATCATGCGTGCCATCATGCGTTCAGGGGAGAAACACTAATGGTCGCCGATACGAGCACCCAAAACAACAAGCCCTCGATCGGGGACTACCTCAAGAACAACATCCGCGAATACGGCCTGCTGGTCGCGCTCGTCGTGATCATGCTGTTCTTCCAGTTTGTCACCAATGGCGTCCTGTTCAAGCCGGTCAACATCACCAACCTGGTGCTGCAGAACTCGTTCATCGTCATCATGGCGCTCGGCATGCTGCTGATCATCGTCGCCGGGCATATCGACCTGTCGGTCGGCTCGATCGTCGCCTTCATCGGCGCGATTTCGGCGATCATGCTGGTGAAATGGGGCCTGCCGGCCATCGTCGTCATCCCCGCCTGTCTGATCGTTGGCGGCATCATGGGGGCGGCACAGGGCTATTGGGTTGCCTACCAGAAGATCCCGTCCTTCATCGTGACGCTGGCCGGCATGCTGGTTTTCCGCGGGCTCACCTATGTGGTGCTCGGCGGCCGCCCGATCGGTCCGTTCCCGAAGGAATTCCAGCTGCTGTCGACGGGCTTCGTTCCGGACTTCCTCTATTTCCTCAACCCGGCGCCCGAGACCATCCAGAACATGGTGGCGCTCGTCGCCGTCATCGCGCTCGTCGGCTACGCGATCTATGCGGGCATTCGCGACCGCAAGATCAACGAGCAGCACGGCACGGAAAACGAGCCGTTCATCTTCTTCGCCGTGCAGATGGCGGTCATTGCCGCCGTGGCGCTGTTCATCGGGTTCCAGCTTGCGACCTATCGCGGCCTGCCGAACGTGCTGATCGCCATGGCCGTGCTGATTGCGCTCTACACCTTCATCACCACCCGTTCGACGATCGGTCGCCGCATCTATGCGATGGGCGGCAACGTCAAGGCGACCAAGCTGTCGGGCATCAATACCGAACGGCTGACCTTCTACACCTTCGTCAACATGGGCGTGCTTGCCGCACTCGCCGGCATGATCATCACCGCTCGCCTCAACTCGGCCACGCCGAAGGCCGGCGTCGGCTTCGAACTCGACGTCATCGCGGCCTGCTTCATCGGCGGCGCCTCGGCGTCGGGCGGCGTCGGCAAGATCATCGGGGCTGTCATCGGCGCCTTCATTATGGGCGTGATGAACAACGGCATGTCGATCATGGGCATCGGCATCGATTACCAGCAGCTGATCAAGGGCCTCGTGCTGCTGGCTGCCGTGTTCTTCGATGTCTACAACAAGAACAAGGGTTGAGCGCAAAGCCATAAGACCCGGCGTAAACCAGTAACATTCACCGGCGGCTGCGGCTGCCAGGATCGGCGGATTGGTCCGCCGGAATTGGGTGGCGAG
>NZ_JTLA01000125.1:0-21510 GCF_000799055.1 Ensifer sp. ZNC0028 | reverse complement strand
GGCGCAATTGATGCGCGAGGCGCTCACTGCGGGAACGGGCGAGGAGGAGTTTCTTGCGGTGCTTGAGGCGCAGGCGAAGCGCAAGCTGAGCTGACGCGCGAGCTACCATTTGACAGGCTCCCGGCGTGTTTCGCTCGGGAGCCGCAGCCGTTTCAAACGATCATTTCCGAGGGAGGAATTCGATGAGTGGACAATTGCAGGGCAAGATCGCCATCGTCACCGGTGGTACGCAGGGGCTGGGCGCGACGATTGCTGGCCTTTTCGCCGCGCGTGGCGCCAAGGGTATCGTCATTTGCGGGCGCAACGCCGCCAAGGGACGGGCGAAGGCCGAGCAGATCGGCAAGGCACATGGCGCGAAAATCGTCTATGTCGAGGCCGATCTGGAGAAGGTGGAGGACGCCCGCAAGGTTGTCGCCGCTTGCGACGCCGAATTCGGCCGGGTCGATGCGCTGGTCAACGCTGCGGCCATCACCGACCGCGGCACGATCCTCGACACCACGCCCGAACTCTTCGACCGCATGTTCGCGATCAACGTGCGCGCACCGTTCTTCCTGATGCAGGAAGCGGTGAAAGTGATGCGGCGCGAGAAGACCGAAGGCACGATCGTCAACATCGGCTCGATGTCGGCGATGGCCGGCCAGCCTTTCATCGCCGCCTATTGCTCGTCGAAAGGCGCGCTCGAAACGCTGACCAAGAACACGGCCTATGCGCTGCTGCGCAACCGCATCCGCGTCAACGGGCTGAATATCGGCTGGATGGCATCCGAAGGCGAAGACCGCATCCAGCGCGAGTTTCACGGCGCGGCTGCCGATTGGCTCGAAAAGGCGGCGGCTAGCCAGCCTTTCGGCCGGCTCGTCGATCCGGCCGAGGTGGCGCGTGCCTGCGCCTACCTGTCGTCGGCCGAATCCGGACTGATGACCGGATCGGTCATCTGCTTCGACCAGTCGATCTGGGGCGCCTATGACGGTTCGCCGCATCCGGTCGCTCCGCTCTGAGGCGAGGCAGCAAGAAGCAGGTGGAAAGCGGCGCACCAGTTCCCGACCGGAACGGCGCCGCTTGTCTTTGTCAAACGGCTGTGCACTTAGTGCCGTCGTCAGGTGCCCGCGAAAGCGGGAGAATCGGGAATCCGGTCGAAATTCCGGAACGTGCCCAACGCTGTGACGGGGACGATCGCGTCTAAGATGGCCTTGAATTGATTCAAGGTTTTGCCACTGGATCTTCAATCGATCTGGGAAGGTGAGGCGATCGGTTGAACCGAAGTCAGAAGACCGGCCTGGCGAGATAGACCGAACCCCGCGTGGACGGCGGGAGGTTTTCGCATTGTTGGGGATCGAACGATGCTGACTGAACCGAAGGGTGGCCTTGCGGCTGCCGCTGCCTTTTCGCTGCAAGAGCGGGAGGCCGTCTACCGTGCCATCGAGACACGTCGCGACGTGCGCGATGAATTCCTGCCCGAGCCATTGCCGGATGATCTGATCAGGCGCCTGCTGGCCGCGGCGCACAGCGCCCCGTCCGTGGGCTTCATGCAGCCCTGGAACTTCGTGCTGGTGCGGGCGGAAGAAACGCGCGACCGGGTCTGGCAGGCGTTTCGCCGCGCCAATGACGAGGCCGTGCTGATGTTCGAGGCGGAACAGCAGGGAAAGTATCGCGCGCTGAAGCTCGAAGGCATTCGCAAGGCGCCGCTCAGCATCTGCGTCACCTGCGACCGCACGCGCGGCGGCGCTGTCGTGCTCGGGCGTACCCACAATCCGCAGATGGACGTCTATTCCACCGTCTGCGCCGTGCAGAACCTCTGGCTTGCAGCGCGCGCCGAAGGGGTGGGTGTCGGCTGGGTCAGCATCTTCCACGAGGCCGAGATCAAGGCGATCCTCGGCATCCCCGACCATATCGAGATCGTCGCCTGGCTCTGCCTGGGCTACGTCGATCGCCTCTATCAGCAGCCGGAACTCGCCGTGAAGGGCTGGCGCCAGCGCCTTCCGCTCGAGGACCTGGTTTTCGAGGAAGGATGGGGATGCAGCAAGGAGAAGGCGTAAGGCCTCGCCCGATCAATTCTGGACCGGCTGATAGGCCGGTCCCTTCGGATGCTTGAGGTCGATCGCAGTTTCTTCCTGCGGCAGGTAGGTGGGCCCGACGACGCGCACCTTGTTCTTCAACGGATCATAGGGCCGCTCTTCGGCCGGCACCTTGGCGGCCTCGCCCGCTGCTTCCGGCTTCTTCGTCTCGATGACGATGATCGACGACTGGTCGTCGCCGGTCTTCGTACCTGTCGTCTTCGGCGTGGTTGCAGCGGTCTGCGGTATCTGGCAGCCGCACTGGCCGGGCTTGCCGACGGTGCGGGTGCGATAGGCAAAGGCGTTGGGCATTTCGGTATAGGGACGGCCGGTCACGGCCGAGACCATCTTGTCGCTCTCTTCCGTGTTGAGGTCGTGGAAATAGAGCTCCGTCTCGGCCCCTGGGCATCGGGCCCGGCAGGCCTGTTCGTCGCGTGGGAAATCGGCCGGCGTCGCATCCGAAGAGATCGGGAAGAAGGCGCCGTCGCAGGTGCGCACGCACATGGTTCTGAGCGTGCCGCTATAGTAGCGCTCCTGCGGCGCGTAGCCGTCTTCGCCGTGCCCGAGCATCGGGCCGTAGGCGTCGTCCGGCGGCAGGTCGGCAACGATGTTCCGATGGCTTTCCGGCACGTCTGGTTCGACGCTTGCGAACTCCTCGCGGTCGCCATAGCAACCGTTGATCTCAAGTGCTGCGAGGATCCGGCGCCGGCTGTCGTCGCTGCCGCCGGCGACGATCTGCTCGCGCTCGGACTTCAGCATGCGCAGATTGTCTTCCATCTCGGCAATGAGACCGTTGAGCCCGCTGCAGGTGTCGGGGTCGCCGCCGTCGTAGCCGATGGCGTTGCCGCCACCGCAACCGGCGCGGCGGCGGTCGTTCTTGGCCCGCCGCAGTTCGATGTTCTGCCGTGAGATTGCGCTTGCATAGTCGCGCGCATCGGCATTGCTGGCGACGTAGTCAGGCAGTTGCGCGAGCCGGGCGTTCAGTCGGTCGCAGGCCGTCGATGCCAGTGACGGACCGGCACCGATCAGAACCAAAGGCACAAGGGCCGCAGCGACGTGTTTCAGGCGCGTGAACACGGGGCGTAAGTCTCTTCCTGTTGCCAGGTCGGCGCCAACTTCTGCGGGTGGCTGCCAGCGGCATTCCTGTTTCGCCTCCATCATAGAGCTTGTCGGTGATCGTGCAACGACAAGCGACGGTTTGCGTTAACAGTGCCGATCGACTGACGCGCTTAGGCGGCGCGGGCGGTTTCCAGCGACATCGGGCGGTCGAGAACGGTGCCTTCGATCGCAGCGACCGCTTTCATCCGCGAAAGCAGATCCGGGGTCACTTCCCAGGCAACGGCAACCGCGAAGACCGAGCCGATGCGATGCGGTTCGGCGATACGCTCGCCCGGGCATCCCATGCGCCGGAACATGCGCTCCAGGAACACATCCGTCACGGTGACGATGTGACTGATGCCGGAAGCAAGGCCAAGCTCACCGACGCCGCACATGAGTTCGGCAGCCGCGACCGTTACCTGGTTCGAGGCGCGGTCCTGCGAAATCTCCGGCTCGATGCAGAAGCGGCTGGATTCCCAGACCGAAGCGCTGCGGATTTCCGGATTGTCGCCAAGCAGGATCGGGAAGGTGTCGTCGAGCATGTTCGGGCCGAGCGTCGGCAGGAGCCGCAGTGCGCCGCGCAGCCGGCCGGTATCGGGGGCATAGGACAGCACGTAGAGCGGGTTTGCCTGGTCGTAGTTGTCGATCTCCCATTCGCCTTCGGTCTGCACGTCCCATTTCAGGAAGTCGTGGAAGACGCGCTTGCGCAACCGGAACATGTCGTCGACGGCCGCCGGGTGTTGTGCGCGGGTCTTTCCGTTCAGGATCCTGATCATCGTTTTCTCCATCCGAGTTTGGGGATGGGGCGATGCTGTCAGGCTCGCGGCGGTTGCGTAACTGTCGCTAGCGACAGTTCAAATGCGTGATATTTGCCACTAGATTTCGAGGGGTTTCGGTGGAGGTGTGTCGTCGGGTGTCAAACGGTGGGGATCAGCGCGTGTCGTACGGCCTGTGCCACGGCCTGGGTGTTGGAAACGACATTCAGCTTGCGTCGCGCATTGGTCATGAAGAAGCGCACGGTGCGCTCCGAAATACCGAGAATCGTGGCGATCTCCCAATAGCTCTTGCCGGCGGCAGCCCAGGTCAGCACCTCGGTCTCGCGCCCGGTCAACCGCATCTCGCGGGTCGAAATGCTGCCGGCCATGGCGCCGTGCTCCAGCATGGCGGCATGGAAGAGATTGGCGGCCAGCTGGAAATCACGCAGGTGATGGCGGCGATAGGTCGTCCATTCGCCGGCCGACATGTTGACGTTGATCGCAAGCAACGCCATGCGCCCGGCAGGCGAGGGCAACGGCAGGGCGACGCCCTCGATGGAAATGCCGATTTCCTGGGCGGCCTGGAACAGCGGTTCGCATTCCGGGAATCGATGCCGCGCCATCGTCCATT
The DNA here is from genome assembly GCF_000799055.1 of Ensifer sp. ZNC0028. Lineage (NCBI taxonomy): Bacteria > Pseudomonadati > Pseudomonadota > Alphaproteobacteria > Hyphomicrobiales > Rhizobiaceae > Ensifer > Ensifer sp. ZNC0028. The sequence continues at coordinate 16,975 of NZ_JTLA01000125.1, read as the reverse complement.
CCACCGGCCGCACGCCACCAAGTGCCAGCTTCAGGATCGGATCGATCCGGTGAAGGCTGCGGGCGCGGTAGATCTCGGCGGCATAGGCGCCAAAGGTGTGATGCAGCCGGCAGACCTTGAGCTCGTCCGCATAGGGCTCGGCTTCGAGATAGAGCAGATGGGCAATGCGGAAGGTTCGACGCATCAATGTGAAGAAATGAGCGGGCTCCACGCAACCGCCGCATTCCAGGATTTCCAGCATGTCGAGGACAGCTTGCTGCTCAGTCATGCCACAACACCGAATCTCGTCCGAGGCCCCAGCATGGTTAGAGGTTCACCTTTTGTCCAGCGCAAACTTTCCCGATTGGTGTGTAATACCAATTGTGCACGCCTTGATTGCGGCTGCCGATCGGCCGCGTGAGGGAGGCTGATTCGCAGGCGATGCGTAAAACCGGCGATGCCGCGCCTGAAGCAGGCGCGACATCCGGATACGGTTTTGCCGGCGCCGGCATGGCGCCCGATTAAAGCGAAGACCGGTGGCGATCTCCGCGTTGCCATCTCAACCCGGATGGCTGGCTTCGACCACCGCCAGAGCCGCCATATTGACGACGCCGCGCGAGGTGACGGACGGCGACAGGATATGGGCTGGGAGCGCCGAGCCGAGCAGGATCGGGCCGACATGCAGGCTGTCGGTCATGGTCTTGACGACACCGAGCGTGATGTTTGCGGCATCGAGATTGGGGAAGACCAGGAGGTTGGCTTCGCTCGTAAGGCTGCTGTCCGGCATGACGCGCTGGCGCAGCGCTTCCGAGATCGCGGCATCGCCGTGCATTTCGCCGTCGACCTCGAGGTCGGGCGCAAGTTCCCGCACGAGCTGCAGCGCCGTGCGCATCTTGGTGGCGCTCTCCGAATCGCGCGAACCGAAATTCGAATGCGAGACAAGGGCTGCGCGCGGGGTGATGCCGAAGCGGCGGATTTCCTGTGCCGCCATGACCGTCGTCTGGGCGATCTCTTCGGCGCTCGGGCAGTAGCTCACATAGGTGTCGGTGAAGAAGGTCGCGCCGCGCTGCGAGATCAGCAGGCTCAACGCCGAGAAATCGAGCACGCCGTCGCGCTTGCCGATGATCTGTGAGACGTCGCGCAGGTGCTTGCTGTAGCGTCCTTCGACGCCGCAGATCAGCGCATCCGCTTCGCCGCGCTTGACGGCGAGCGCACCGATAACGGTCGTGTTGGTGCGCACGATCGTGCGGGCCGCTTCCGGGATGACGCCGAGGCGGCCGACGAGAGCGAAGTAGTCCTCGACATAGTCACGGTAACGCGGGTCGCCTTCGGGGTTGACCACTTCGAAATCGACATCCGGGCGGATGCGCAGGCCATAGCGGCGCAGGCGCGTCTCGATGATCTGCGGGCGGCCGATCAGGATCGGGCGGGCGGTGCCTTCTTCGAGCAGCACCTGGGCGGCGCGCAGCACGCGCTCGTCTTCGCCTTCGGCAAAGATCACGCGGTTCTTCTGGGCGTTCTTGGCGGCGGCAAAGACTGGCTTCATAATGAAGCCCGAGCGGAAGACGAAGCGGTTCAGCTTGTCGAGATAGGCGTCATAGTCCTGGATCGGACGGGTTGCGACGCCGCTTTCCTCGGCGGCCTTGGCAACCGCCGGCGCGATGCGCAGGATCAGGCGCTGGTCGAACGGCGAGGGGATCAGGTAGTCCGGGCCGAAGACCGGAGTCTCGCCGGAATAGGCGCGGGCGGCAACGTCGGAGGGCTCTTCGCGCGCAAGGCCGGCGATGGCGCGCACGGCCGCCATCTTCATTTCTTCGTTGATCGTGCTTGCGCCGCAGTCGAGCGCGCCGCGGAAGATATGCGGGAAGCAGAGGACGTTGTTGACCTGGTTCGGGAAGTCCGAGCGGCCGGTGCAGATCATCGCGTCCGGACGGGCCTGGCGGGCGGCTTCCGGCATGATTTCCGGCGTCGGGTTGGCGAGCGCCATGATCAGCGGCTTTTTGGCCATCTGTGCCAGAAGTTCCGGCTTCAGGACGCCGGCCGCCGAGAGGCCGAGGAAGACGTCGGCGCCGCCGATGCTGTCGGCGAGCACGCGGTTGCTGCTGTCCTGCTCGTAGACGGACTTCCATTCGTCCATCAGCACCTCGCGACCCTTGTAGACGAGGCCTTCGAGGTCATGCACCCAGATGTTTTCGCGCTTGGCGCCGAGCGTCACGAGAAGGTTGAGGCAGGCAAGTGCGGCGGCACCCGCGCCCGAGGTGACGATCTTGGCGGTCGCGATGTCTTTGCCGGCAAGTTCGAGGCCGTTGAGGATGGCAGCGGCGACGATGATCGCCGTTCCGTGCTGGTCGTCGTGGAAGACCGGGATCTGCATCTTTTCGCGCAGGCGGCGTTCGACCTCGAAACATTCCGGTGCCTTGATGTCTTCAAGGTTGATGCCGCCGAAGGTCGGCTCCAGCGCCGAAATCACGTCGACCATGCGCTCGATGCTCGACGCATCGATTTCGATGTCGAAGACGTCGATGCCGGCGAATTTCTTGAAGAGAACCGCCTTGCCTTCCATGACCGGCTTCGATGCCAGCGGGCCGATATTGCCAAGGCCGAGCACGGCCGTGCCGTTGGAAATGACCGCAACCAGGTTGGCGCGGGCGGTAAAATCGGCTGCCTGTTCCGGGTTGTCGCGGATGGCGATGCAAGGGGCGGCAACGCCAGGCGAATAGGCCAGCGCCAGGTCGCGCTGGTTGCCGAGCGGCTTGGTGGGCTGGATTTCGAGCTTTCCCGGGCGGGGATAACGGTGGAAGAAAAGGGCCTGCTGGTCGATGTCGCCGCTGGCCGGACCGGTATGGGATTTCGTCTTGTCGCCCGTATTCATGCTCTCACATTCCTCATTCGTGGTCGTGCCTTTTGGCATGAATTCGAAGCGAGGTACAGTTTTGCAGTGCTGATTTCGGCGGCAGACCGGCAACGCAATGTTGATGTCATCTTCTTGAAACACGAGTCTGGTTTCACGAAGGCACGAAGCGTAACCAGAGACGAGGCTGGCATGATGGCGGCGCAGCAAGACAACTCCGTACGAAAGCTCAGGACGTTGTTCATCTCGGACGTCCATCTCGGCTCCAAGGCGGCCAAGACCGACTATCTGCTCGACTTCCTGCGGCATCATGAAGCGGAGACGATCGTTCTGGTCGGCGACATCGTCGACGGATGGCGGCTGAAGCGCAGCTGGTACTGGCCGCAGAATTGCAACGACGTGGTGCAGAAGCTCCTGCGCAAGGCGCGCAAGGGCACCCGCATCGTCTATATCCCCGGCAATCACGACGAGTTCCTGCGCGACTTTCCAGGCGTGCATTTCGGCGGTATCGAGGTGGCGCAGCGCTACATGCACGAGGGGGCCGACGGCCGTAAGTACCTCGTGCTGCACGGCGACGAATTCGATGTCGTCGTGCGCAATGCCCGCGTGCTCGCCTATCTCGGTGACTGGGCCTACGACACGGCGATCGCCATCAATATCGGCCTTGCGGCGGTCCGCAGGCGTCTCGGCATGCCCTACTGGTCGTTCTCGTCCTGGGCGAAGCTCCAGGTCAAGCACGCCGTCAACTTCATCGGCGAGTTCCAGAAGGTGGTCGCCGAAGAGGCGCGCCGCCACGATGCGCAGGGCGTGATCTGTGGTCACATCCACCATGCCGTGATCGAGGAGATCGGCGACATCCGCTACATCAACACCGGCGACTGGGTGGAAAGCTGCACGGCGATTGCCGAGCACCACGACGGCACGATGGAACTGATCACCTGGCACCAGATGCGCGGCGGCGCCAGCGAAGGCGAAGCATCCGGCGAAGCGGACAAGCTGCTTGCCCAACTGCTGACCCAGCGCGCGGCCTGATCTTCGCGCCGCGCCGAAAGTCGTGTCGCGAAAACTAGGTTATGGCGAGGCGCGCCCGGCTCGTGCTAGAGAGTGGGCACAGCCATCAGGTCAGACGATGATTCCCTCCCAAGCGCCCGCCTATGTGGGCCCTCCGCCGCGCCATTTTGCGCTTCGCATTGCTTTGCTCTTCTGTGCGCCGCTGATCGTCAACGGCTTCGCGATGCCGTATTTCCCGATGTGGCTGAGCACGCTGTCGATGAGCGACTTCGAGATCGGCGTCGTCCTAGCGCTGCCGATGTTCGTGCGCGTCATCACCGCGCCCATCGCCGGCGTCATCGCCGATCGGCTCGGCGAGCGGGCGATCGTGCTGATCTGGTCCGGTTTTCTGTCGCTCGCAACGGCGCTGGTGCTGTTCTACTTCCGTGAGTTCTGGCCGGTGCTGGTCATCTATACGCTGCAGTCGGCCGTCTATTCGCCCTATGTGCCGATCGTCGAGGCGATCGCTCTGTCAGGCGTGCGGCGCTGGGGCTTCGACTACGCACATATGCGGCTCTGGGGCTCGGTCGCCTTCATCGGTGCGACGATGCTCGGCGGCTGGATGGTCGGCATTTTCGGCAGCGACATGGTGCTTCCGGCGATGGCGATCGGCTTTGGCCTGACGATCGTCATGGCCTATGCCGCGCCACGGGTCGGCAAACCGCGGCGGCCGTCACCGATCACGGCCTTGACCGAGCCACCGCCGAAATCGCTCCGGCAACTTGACCTGCAACTGCTCCTGATCGGCGTGACGCTGGTCAACGCCAGCCACGCGATGCTCTTCGCCTTCTCGGCGATCTACTGGCAGCACATCGGCTACAGCGGTACCGAGATCGGCCTGCTCTGGAGCGCGGGCGTGGCGGCCGAGGTGACGATGTTCGTCTTCGCCAAGGCGATCAGCCGCCGTTTCAGTGTCTGGGTGATGATCCTGTCCGGCTGTTTTCTCGCCGTGGTGCGCTGGATCATCTTCCCGATGGATCTTGGCTTCAGCGGCTATTTCATCCTGCAGTGCTTCCACGCCTTCACCTATGCGATCATGCACACCGGCATGCAGCACAAGTTGGTCGAGCGGGTGGTGGAATCACAGGAAGCGTCGGCCCAGGGGCTCTACTTCTTCTATACCGGCATCTTCACGGCGATCTTCACGTTCCTGTCCGGCTATTTCTACAACTGGTACGGGGTCAACGGCTTCTATTCCATGTCGGTCGTCGCCTTTGCCGGCTGCTGCTTTGCCGTCACCGCCTGGTATCTTCAGCCCCAGAGGCGCGGCTCCGGCGGGAAGACGAGCGACGCCTCGTAGCGCAGGCCAGGCTCACGATCTTTGGCAAGCAGCAGCGGTCCGTCGAGATCGACGAAATCCGCGCCCTGGGCCACCAGGATGGCCGGAGCCATGGCCAGCGAACTGCCGACCATGCAACCGACCATGACCTTGAGCCCGAGCGCATCTGCCTGCGCGCGCATGCGCAGCGCCTCGGTCAGCCCTCCGGTCTTGTCGAGCTTGATGTTGACCGCATCGTAGCGGCCGACGAGGGCTGCGAGGTCCTCGGTCGAATGCACGCTTTCATCGGCGCAGATTGGAACGGGGCGGGCGACCGTTGCCAGCGCCTCGTCTCGTCCGGCCGGAAGCGGCTGCTCGATCAGGTCGATCCGTTCCTCGGCGCAGAGCGCGAAGTGATAGGCGAGGGTCTCGGGCGTCCAGCCTTCGTTGGCGTCGAGGATGATGCGGCTTTCGGGTGCACCGGCGCGCACCGCACGGATCCGGGCGGCATCATCGGCCGTTCCGACCTTGACCTTGAGGAGCGCGCGGTGGGCGTACTTAGCCGCCTGTTGGCGCATCGCGTCGGGTTCGGCAAGCGAGAGCGTATAGGCCGTCGTCAATGCTTCCGGTGAAGAAATGCCGGCAAGAACATGGGCCGGTTGGTTTTTCTGCTTTGCTTCCAGATCCCACAGGGCGCAATCGACGGCGTTGCGGGCGGCACCCGGCTTCATCTCGCGCTGCAGGTCCGCACGGCTAAGCCCGGCCTCGATGCGGGGACGGATGGCTGCGATTTCGGCCAGCACCGTGTCGAGCGTTTCGCCGTAGCGGCCGTAGGGAACGCATTCGCCGGAGCCGGTATGGACGCCATCGCCTATGCGGCAGGTGACGACGCTTGCCGTCGTCTTGGAGCCGCGCGAGATCGTAAACGTGCCTGCAATCGGGAAATGTTCCACGGCGGCTTCGAGGGAAAGTGACATGAAAGCGTCTCCGGCAGGTAATCTGTTGGCCCGGCGTCATAGCGCCGCAACGTTCGGGTGACAGCAAAGGTGCGAGCCGTTATGACGGTGGAAGGATTTACGAATCTTTACACAGTCGTTGCCTCCGGTCGGACGCGCAACGCTCGCGGTAACACTTTAGGTCTGCTGCACAATCTTGTCCTCAAATCTATCGAGATTGGACGAGTTTTGCAGGGGCAAATCGGGATAACAGAAGACACGTGTCGCAAGCCGCCCGCAAGATGACCGCCGATGTCGCGCTGTCCGAGACTGGCAGCGGGCGAAGCTATGTCTTCACCGGTGCCTGGCGGCACGAAACCGCCGAGGCGATGGCGGCAAAGCTCGATGGCCTTGCGCGCAAGGGCGACGGGGCAGCCCAGTTCGATCTGTCCGGTGTGACGGCGATGGATACCGCAGGCGCCTGGATCATCCGCCGCTTCATGACCCGCATCGTCGGACCGTCGCGCGACAACGTTCATTTCGCCGAGGGCGGGCAACGCTATGTCGAGTTGATCGATGCCCTGCCGGCGGAGCTGCGTTCTCCGGACAAGGGCAGCGAACGGCTGCCGCTGTTCCAGCGCATCTTCGCCCCGATCGGCGAGGTCATGGCGGCGACGTGGGAAGATATCGTCGCGGCGATGTATATTCTGGGCTCCGCGGTGCGCGGTGCACAGCTGAAGCTTGGACGGCACAGCGGCGTCTCGCCGGCGGCGATCGTTCACCAGATCGACCGCATGGGCGTGATGGCGGTTCCGATCATCACGCTGATGTCTTTCCTGATCGGCGCCATCATCGCCCAGCAGGGCGCGTTCCAGCTGCGCTATTTCGGCGCCGAAGTCTTCGTCGTCGATCTCGTCGGCATCCTGCAGTTGCGTGAAATCGGCGTGCTCCTGACGGCGATCATGATCGCCGGCCGCTCCGGCAGCGCGATCACCGCCGAAATCGGCTCGATGAAGATGCGCGAAGAGGTGGATGCGCTGAAGGTCATGGGGCTGAGCCCGGTCGGCGTTCTGGTCTTCCCGCGCCTCGTGGCGCTGACCGTCGCGCTGCCGCTCCTGACGATCATCGCAAACTTCGCAGCTTTGGTCGGCGCGGCGCTCGTCGCCTGGGGCTATTCCGGCATCACCATCCCGACCTTCCTTGCGCGGCTGCAGGAAGCCGTCGATTTTTCGTCCGTCGCCGCCGGCATGATCAAGGCGCCGTTCATGGCGCTGATCATCGGCGTCGTGGCAGCCGTCGAAGGCTTGAAGGTGGGCGGCAGCGCGGAGTCGCTCGGCCGCCACGTGACGTCTTCCGTGGTCAAGTCGATCTTCGTCGTGATCCTGATCGACGGGCTGTTCGCCATGTTCTACGCGGCCATTGATTTCTGATGCGGAGAACAGCGTGAACCCGGTCGAAAAGAGGCACGAGGAATACCAGCCGACCGAGGCGAACGAGCGGGAGTCGGTGCTTTCCGTTCGCGACCTGACGGTCGGTTTCGGGTCCAACATAGTGCTCGACAAGCTGAACCTCGAGATCTACCGCGGCGAAATCCTCGGCTTCGTCGGAGCGTCGGGTACGGGCAAATCGGTGCTGATGCGCACCGTTTTGAGGTTGCTTGCGAAGCGGTCCGGCAAGATCGAGATCCTCGGCGCCGACTACGACAACATCACCGAGGGCGAGCGCATCGCGCTCGACATGCGCCTTGGTGTTCTCTTCCAGCACGGGGCGCTGTTTTCGGCGCTGACGGTGCGCGAGAACATCCAGGTGCCCATGCGCGAATATCTCGACCTGCCGCAAAGCCTGATGGACGAGCTGGCGCGGGTGAAGATCGAGCTGGTCGGTCTTGCACCGGAGGCGGCGGAAAAATACCCGTCCGAGCTTTCCGGCGGCATGATCAAGCGCGCAGCACTTGCGCGTGCACTGGCGCTCGATCCGGACCTGGTTTTCCTCGACGAGCCGACTTCGGGGCTGGATCCGATCGGGGCGGCCGAGTTCGACGAGTTGATCGCCAAGCTGCGCGACACGCTGGGATTGACCGTGTATATGGTGACTCACGACCTCGACAGCCTCTTTTCGGTCTGCGACCGGATCGCGGTTCTCGGCAAGAAGAAGGTTCTGGTCGAAGGCACGGTTGAAGACATGCTCGCCTGCGACGATCCGTGGGTGCAGTCCTATTTCCGTGGCAAGCGGGCACGATCGATCGTTCGCCACGATCAATGACCGGAGCATCCGGCGTCAGGCGAACGGCCTGAAGCGGGTATGATCCGGAAACAAATGTTGGAGCCTTGCGCGATGCGTTCGTTGGACGCATGGCGCTCCGCAAGGTGCGGTTTTGACGCCCAGGTGTCGAGATCGAAGGAAGAGCCGGTGAAGCGGCCACGAAGGTAGTCGGTACGAATGGAAACGAAAGCGAACTACGCCATTGTCGGTTTCTTCACGGTGTTCGTGGTCGCGGCCGCATTCGGCTTCGTCTACTGGATGTCGCAGTATGGCCGAAGCGGCGAGATGATCGAGCTGGTGGTCAATATTCCGGGGTCGGCCAACGGCCTTTCGGTCGGCTCTCCGGTGCGCTTCAACGGCATTCCCGTCGGCACGGTTCGCAACCTCGCGATCGATGCCAACGACCCGCGCTATTCGATCGCACTGACCGAGGTTTCGGTCGATGCGCCAGTGCTGAAGTCGACCAAGGCGACGCTCGAAGTGCAGGGCCTGACGGGCGCTGCCTATATCGAGCTCAGCGGCGGTCACAAGGGCGACGAGAACATCCTGAAGACCGCGATCGAAAAGGGCACCCAGGCCCGCATCCTTGCGGACCAGTCGAGCGTTACCAGCCTGCTCGCCACGGCCGACCAGATCATGGATCGCGCCAACAGCGCCATCACCGACATCCAGGGCTTCGTGACCGACGTGCGCGGTCCGCTCACAAAGACGATCGGCAATGCCGAGAAGTTTTCCGACGCGCTTGCGAACAATTCCGGCGCGATCGACGACTTCCTGAAAAGCGTGACGGAACTCTCCGGCTCTGTCAGCGCGGCATCCAAAAAGCTCGACTCGACCCTGGAAACGGCCGAGACGCTCGTGAAGTCGGTGGATCCCAAGAAGATCGACCGCATCGTCTCGAACGTCGAGCAGATCAGCAACGACCTGAAGCAGGCTTCGGGCGGCGTTTCCGAGACCATCGCGGCTTTCCGGCAGACCGTCGAAACCTACGAGCAGTTCGGAAAGAACGCTCAGAAGACGCTGGAGCGGGTCGATACGCTGGTCGCTTCGGTCGACAAGCAGAAGGTGGAGCTCGTCGTCAACGACATCACCGCGGCGACCGCCGACGCCCGCAAGACCGTCGCCAACATCTCGCAGTTCGCCGCGAAGATCACGGCGCGCCAGCAGGACATCGACCGCACGATCACCGACGTGACGCAGCTCGCGAGCAAGCTGAACGCTTCGGCCAACCGCGTCGACAGCATTCTCGTCAAGGTCGACGGCTTCCTCGGCGACGCCGACGCGCCTTCGCTTTCGGCCGATGCTCGCGCGACGCTCGAGTCCTTCCGCAAGATGGCAGACAATCTGAACGCGCAGATCGGGCCGATCGCTGACAACCTTCGTCGCTTCTCGGGCTCGGGCCTGCGCGACGTCGAGGCGCTCGTCACCGACACGCGCCGCACGGTGCAGAGCCTGGAGAACACGATCTCCACGTTCGACAAGGATCCGCAGCGTCTTCTCTTTGGCGGCGAGACGGTAAAGCAATATGATGGCCGCACCCGACGCTGAGTCGGTGGGCACAGCCGGCGTGGGGCCGGGTGGTGTGTTTCGATCCGGAATGCGCCGAAGTTGTGTGGGACAAAGGTAACGGCAGTATGAGTTTTCCAGGGCTGGTGGGCGTGCGAGTGACGGGAGCGTGGCGCTCCGCCCTGATTTTCATGCTGGCAGCGGGCCTTGCCGGCTGCGGTACCAAAGCGGTCAATGACACCTATAGTCTTTCGGCAAGGCCGGCCGTCGAAGGTCGTGCAGCCACGGGCAAGCAGATCCTCGTGCCGGAGCCGACGGCTCTGAAGGCGCTCGACAGCGATCAAGTCGTCATTCGCCTATCCGGGGCCGAGCTGCAATATCTCGCCAAGGCGCAGTGGAGCGATCGCCTGCCGAAGCTGGTGCAGTCGAAGCTCGTCCAGGCCTTCGAGGACACGGGCAAGGTCGGCGGCGTCGGCAAGCCGGGCCAGGGCCTGGCAATCGATTACCAGGTCATCACCGAAATCCGCGCCTTCGAAATCTCGACCGAAGGCGCCGACGTGGCCAATGTCGAAATCTTCGCCAAAATCCTCAACGACCGCAACGGCACGGTTCGGGCGGCGAAGGCGTTTCGAGCCTCGGCTGCGGTGAGGGGCACGGGCAATACGGCCTTCATCAACGCCATGGATCAGGCTTTCGCCACGGTTTCCGCGGAAATCGTCAGCTGGACGCTCGGCTCCATCTAGGGACGCCAAGGGCGCTCTCTATCGTGCGACGACCGTCTCGATCCGGTTGATCACTTCCGCGACGCCTTGCACGTGCCTGGCCGCCTCTTCGGCGCGCGCAACTTCGGCTGCTGTTGCCACGAAGCCGGCGAGCAGGATCGTGTTGCCTTTGCCGGTCACCGTGACATCGGCGGCATCGAGGCCGGGCGTGACCGCCAAGAGATGGGCGACGCGGCGTTCCAGTTCCGCAGGGTGATCGGCCGCCTGCCGCTCCGGTTCGTCGCCGTAAAATGTGCGCTTCTTGAAGATCATCGTTTTCACCTCGCTCGAGGAAGGTGAAACGCCAGACGGCGCGCTTTGTTCGCCTGTTTCATTCGAAACAGCGGGATGAGCCCGATCCGTGCGATGGCTCGCTTCAGGCGACGGGCGGCTCCATCGCGGTTAAGTCACACGGGGATATACAAAAATGCGCGGTTCTTGCTTCGCCATGGCTCTGGCGACGACGATGGCATTTGCCTTGGCCATACCGGCGAAGGCAGCGAACTACAGCTACGGCTGCAAGCCGAGCTGCGTCCTCAAGACCGAACGGGCCTATGGCGCCGACGGCAAGCTCTTCTGGAAGAAGGTGCGGATCTGCAAGTGATGTTGAATATGCCCGAAACGGTTCAGGGAGCCGTTTTCGGCTGGGGCGCACGCTGCGCGTGATCCCGGAGAGAAGCGCGTCCGCGCGGCGCGAGCGCTTCTCTCATTCTTTATGGTGCCGTTGAGCCTTACGGCCAGCGCACGACCGGGGGAAGGGACGACAGGATGGACTCGACATTGCCGCCGGTCTTCAGGCCGAAGATGGTGCCGCGGTCGTAGAGCAGGTTGAACTCGACATAGCGGCCGCGGCGTACCAGCTGTTCGTCGCGGTCGTCCTCGGTCCAGGGCGTATTGAAGTTGGTGCGGACGATCTTCGGATAGACGATGGCGAACGCCTTGCCGACATCACGGGTGAAGGCGAAGTCGGCGTTCCAGCCGCCTTGCTCTTCCGGGGAGTGCAGCCAGTCGTAGAAGATGCCGCCGGTTCCGCGCGCCTCGTTGCGATGCGGCAGGAAGAAGTAGTCGTCGCACCATTTCTTGAACTTGGCATGATCGGCGACGGCATGGCGGCCGCAGGTGATCTCCATCGCGCGGTGGAAGAGCTGGGTATCGGGATCCGTCATGACGCGACGGCGATCGAGCACCGGGGTGAGGTCGGCGCCGCCACCGAACCAGTTGCTGGTCGTCACGACCATGCGGGTGTTCATGTGAACCGCCGGCACGTTGGGATTGACCGGATGGGCGATCAGCGAAATGCCCGAGGCCCAAAAACGGGGATCTTCGGCAGCACCCGGGATCTGGCTGCGGAATTCGGGCGAGAATTCGCCGTAGACGGTCGAGGTGTGCACGCCGACCTTTTCGAAGACACGGCCTTCCATCATCGACATGCGGCCACCGCCGCCCTTGCCGTCTTCACGGCTCCAGTCCTTGGCGACGAAGCGGCCGGGGGCGCGATCGGACAGCGGCCCTGTCAACTCGTCCTCAACCGCCTCGAAGGCGGCGCAGATGGTGTCGCGCAGCCCCTCGAACCATGCACGCGCCTCCGCCTTCTTGTCTTCGATGTCTGCGGGGAGCCCCTGGGGTAGCTGCGGTCGTTCCATGAAATTACGTCCTGTTGGCGGAATATCCCGATGAAATACCGCCGATTCGAGTGAAGTCGTCACAGTTCACACTTTGGCGCTGATAGCAACGGCGGTCCAGCCGCTTCGGCCACTCTGTCGCGGCGCGATCGGGCCGGTCAAACGCACGCGCACAAAGCTCTGGCAAAGGCTGGCTTGCCTCACTATCTTACAATCCAGAGGTATAGCCCATGGCAAGAATACCTGCAGGCCCGCCGCTCGATGGATTGCGGCGGCAGATCGCCCGGCATCGCCGGGACAATCCGACACGAGGCGATGGCCTTTTCGTGCGGGAAACCTTTCGGCTCAATCGCAGTGCTGCCCGCGCGAAGGCCCGGGAATGGTTCGACACCTGGCCGAAGGCCGCCTACTGGACCGAAGTGGAAAGCTGGCGACAGCTCGACGGCGACGAGATCGAGTTCACGATGCGCCGCCTGCCGAGCGCGGATTGACCCGTCGCCCTACCGCTTTTTCAAAGCTAACCGGTCAAGTCGGTACACGCGGGAGTAACCTGCGCACCAAGGCGGAGCAACGCTCAAACGCGATCTCGATCCTGAAAATGGATCAGAATTTTTCCGAGAAGAATCAATAGATTAATGATCGCGGTCAGTCCAAGTATCACGGTCCCCAGGGCAAGCGCCAGGAATGTATTGACGACGCATTGCCGATCCCCTGGGGCGCAAGCGCGATCGTCAAGATAATAGAACCATGAGAACAGGATGAGGGCGAGAAGTGGGACGATTATCGCAACGCGACGTCTAAGTTCTGACTTCACCTTCTTCTCCGCGCAATGACCATATTGGGGCGCCTCCGGTCGAGGCCGCCCTTAAGGGTGGCCGTCCTCATCCATGAGCCTTGGGCCAGCGCCTTCCATCGACAGCACGTCGTGCGGATTGCGCAGCGGACATTCACGCAAGGACAGGCAGCCGCAGCCGATACAGCCTGTTAGGTGGTCACGCAAAGCCATGAGGTTGGCGATGCGCTCGTTCAGCTGTTCGCGCCAGGTTTCGGACAATCTGCCCCAATCCTCGACCGTCAGCGGACGATCGTCCGGCAGCACCGACAAAGCGTCCTGGATTTCCGACAGGGGAATGCCGGTGCGCTGCGCCACCTTGATGACGGCGACGCGCCTGAGCACGCCGCGCGGATAGCGGCGCTGGTTGCCGCGGGTGCGGTTGCTGCGGATGAGGCCCTTGGCCTCGTAGAAATGCAGGGTGGAGACGGCGACACCGCTGCGCTCCGCCACTTCGCCCACGGTCAGTTCACGGCGCAATTCGCTTTGCTTCACAATCGTCATGACGGCTATTGACCTCAACTAATATTGAGGTTTTATAGCATTGGCTCCATAACTGAGACAACAGGAGCTTGATCCCCATGACTGAGAAAATGACCCTTGCCGTGATCTATGGCAGCGCGCGCCAGGGTCGCTTCTGCGACACGGTCGCCAACTGGCTGATCCGGGAACTTTCGGCTTCCGATACGTTCACGCTGACGATCATCGATCCGGCCAGGCTCAGGACGTCCCGGGGCCTTGGCGCCGCGGTCAATCCCGGCGAATGGCTGGAGCGCAAGATCGCCGAGGCCGATGCCTTCATCGTCGTCACCCCCGAATACAATCACGGCTACCCGGCGGCGCTGAAGGAGCTGATCGACTCGGTCTACGAGCCCTGGCATGCAAAGCCGGTCGCCTTCGTCTCCTATGGTGGCGCCTCGGGCGGCATCCGCGCAGTCGAGCAATTGCGCCAGGTGTTTGGAGAGCTGCATGCGGTGACGCTGCGCGACGGGGTCACCTTCCCCAAGGCTTGGTCGAAGTTCGACGCCGCCGGCAATCTCTACAAGCCGGAGGAGCTGCGCGCGCCGCTGTTTTTGATGATGGATCGCCTGACCTGGTGGTCGCGGGTGTTGAAGCAGGCGCGCAAGAGCAAGCCTTACAACGAAGTCGCGGCTTGATGCGCCGCGTGTGAAGGGCGGCGGGATCTCAGAGGCTCGGACCGCCGCCATGGAGACGGCTATGGAATCGGTATCAGAGCGGCGAAACCTGCCGGATCGCTTCGCCGGCGATCATCGCGGCAGAGATGGCGATGTTCAGCGAGCGTTGGCCGTCGGCCATTGGGATGAGAATGCGGCCGTCGGCGCGCTCGTGCACGTGGTCGGGCACGCCGGCGCTCTCCCGTCCGAAGAGCAGGATGTCGTCCTGGCGGAAATCGTAGCGGGTATAGGGCAGGGCAGCCTTGGTGGAGGCGAGCACCAGGCGGCGTCCACTCGTAGCACGCCACTCCTCGAAGCGCTCCCAGTTGACGTGACGGGTCAGCGCCACCGATGCGATATAGTCCATGCCGGCGCGCTTCAGGTTGCGGTCGGAAAGGTCGAAGCCGGCGGGCTCGATCACGTCGACGCCAAGCCCGAGACAGGCCGCCATACGCAGGATCGTGCCGGTGTTGCCGGGAATATCGGGCTGGTAGAGGGCGATGCGCAGATTGCTCATGGGGTCGTGGCTGCTCCGGGAGATAGGGGCGGAACGAATATCGATGGCGGCTCCTATCGCACCGAACGCATAAGCGATCCACCCTCGATCGTACGGCATGGCCGTCAATTTCAGGTCGCTCATTTTGCCCGCGCTAATCTGTGCCGAAACCGCAACAGCGGTCGGAGCGATGAAAAATTGGGCAAGAAAGTGCCTGCGACAATCTGGCATGCGAGCGCGAATAAGGGTAGAGATCGGACCTCTTCAACGCGAACCGACGGAGGCAAACATGAATGTATCGATGTTGACACGCCTTCCTGGAGTAGTGGGCCACCGTTTGGCCTGACCGGTTCCGCGACCTATCTTTTAACCGAGATCGACGCGCTTCCGGGACTCCGGAAGACGAAGCCCTTTGTGGGCTGCATTTCCGGACTGCCTTTTTCATCATAAGAATGCGGGGCGAAATCCCGCTTTCCTTCAAAATACTCTGAAGGAGCAATGTTATGTTTGGCTGGTTTGAATCCCGCCTCAATCCTTACCCTGCGGAGGAACCGACGGTTCCGCCGAAGACCTTGTTCGGCTTCTGCTGGCACTATTCCAAGCCGGCGGCACCCTGGCTCGTCATCATGTCCGTCTGCACGGCGCTGATCGCCATTGGCGAGGTGGCGCTGTTCCAGTTCCTCGGCAACATGGTGGATTGGCTGTCGAGCGCCGACCGCGAGAGCTTTCTCGCCGCCGAAGGCGGACGGCTGTTCTGGATGGGTGCGCTCGTCCTCATCGGCCTGCCGGGCCTCGTGGCGATCGATTCCTTGATCATGCATCAGGTGCTGCTCGGCAACTATCCGATGATCGCCCGCTGGCAGATGCACCGCTACCTGCTGCGCCAGAGCATGACCTTCTTTGCCAACGAGTTCGCCGGACGCGTGGCAACGAAAGTCATGCAGACGTCACTGGCCGTGCGCGAAACCGTGATGAAGATCCTCGACGTCTTCGTCTATGTCGTCAGCTACTTCGTCACGATGCTCGCCGTCGTCGCTACCGCCGACTGGCGGCTGGTGATCCCGCTCGGCATCTGGCTGGCGATCTACATCTGCATCGTGAGCTACTTTGTGCCGCGGCTGCAGAAGATCTCCAAGGAGCAGGCGGACGCGCGCTCGATGATGACCGGCCGGATCGTCGACAGCTACACCAATATCGGTACGGTCAAGCTGTTCTCGCATGCCGGCCGCGAGGAAGGCTATGCCCGTGACGGCATGGACGGCTTCCTCGACACCGTGCATCGCCAGATGCGCAAGGTGACGCTGTTTCATGTGCTGGTCTATGCCAACAACAGCATCGCCCTCTTTGCGATCGCCGCGCTTGGCATCCATCTCTGGCTGACGAGTGCGATCTCCGTCGGCGCGATCGCGATCGCCGTCGGCCTTGCGATGCGCATCAACGGCATGTCGCAGTGGATCATGTGGGAAGTCTCGGCGCTGTTCGAGAATATCGGCACGGTCTATGACGGCATCGGCATGATGACCAAGGCGCACGACATCGTCGACGAGCCGGACGCCAAGGCGCTGACAGCGGACAAGGGGGCAATCGCCTTCGACAACATCCGCTTCCACTACGGCAAGGCCAAGGGCGTCATCGATCACCTCTCGCTCGACATCAAGCCGGGTGAGAAGATCGGCCTTGTCGGTCGCTCGGGCGCCGGCAAGACGACGCTGATGAACCTGCTGTTGCGCTTCTACGACCTGGAGGATGGCGCGATCCGGATCGACGGCAAGGATATCGCCACCGTCACGCAGGACAGTCTGCGCTCGCAAATCGGCGTCGTGACGCAGGACACCTCGCTGCTGCACCGGTCCATTCGCGACAACATCGCCTATGGCCATCCGGAAGCGGACGACGAGGCGATCATCGCTGCGGCCAAGAAGGCGAATGCCTGGGACTTCGTTCAGGGGCTCGAGGACAACCAGGGCCGCAAGGGCCTGGATGCCCAGGTCGGTGAACGCGGCGTCAAACTCTCCGGCGGCCAGCGTCAGCGCATCGCGATCGCGCGCGTGTTCCTGAAGGACGCGCCGATCCTGATCCTCGACGAGGCGACCTCGGCGCTCGATTCCGAAGTCGAGCAGGCGATCCAGGAGAATCTGTTCGCTCTGATGGCAGGCAAGACGGTGATCGCGATCGCCCACCGGCTGTCGACGCTGACGGAGATGGACCGGCTGGTGATCCTCGAGGCGGGCCGCATCGTCGAGACCGG
>NZ_JTLA01000124.1:0-16950 GCF_000799055.1 Ensifer sp. ZNC0028 | reverse complement strand
CGCAGTTCCGGACGCAAAACCGCTTAAGCACTTTTGCTGGAACTGCTTTAAACGCTTTAGCGCACAATCCCAAGGTCGAGACCGACATTGGGATCATGCGCTGATTCGAAGGGGTCTTGCACCCTGTGCCCATCGCGGCGGGGATAGGCTGCTGTTGTCTTAGGCCTTGCCGCTGGCGGCGATCACGTCGAGCAGCATCTGCGCGCGACCGGTAACGTTGCGCGGGCTCTGCGCATCGTCGACGATCTGCTGGAACCAGGTCTTCGCCTTGGCGTAGTCGCCGGACTTGTAGGCAGCGAGGCCAAGAGCCTCACGCGCCGAGTGGCGCATGTTGTTCTGCGGCGTTGCAAGCTGCTCGACCTCGGCCGAAACCTGGTCGTAGCTGCCGGTGTCGACCAGCAAGTAAGCTGCACGCAGGCGCGCTGCCTCCTGAATAGCCGTCGGAACGCTGCCGTCCTTACCGATGGCGGAGAAGGCCTTGGCAGCCGCGTCGGTCTCGCCCTTCTGCGCCTGCAGCGTGGCGGCGCGCAGACGCGCCAGCACCGGATAGGCGCCGTAGCCGTCCTTCTCCAGCGTGTTCAAGGCGGTGAGCGCCTCGTCCGTCTTGTTTTCCTTGGCGAGGTTGAGCGCCTGCAAGAACGCATCGCCCGACTTCGAGGAGGCGCCATCCTGCCAGTAGTCGAAGCCGACCTTGCCGATGGTGCCGAGAACGATGAGCACGGCGATCGCCACGATGACGCCGCCGAAGCGGGCCCAGATGCTCTTCATCTGGTCGGAACGCAGTTCCTCATTGACCTCGCGGATAAAGCTGTCGTCTTGGTTCGCCATCTATTGCCCCGGCCTTGCCTGCACACTGGCCCGCCGCGCCAACGGTCTGATGACGATCGGCGGAACGGACACTCTCAAACTGTTCGAGCATGCACGACGGGTCCTTTGCCGCACCCGCCGCACTCTCATGGATTTTGCGCCTTCTACCCGATTTTGCGGCGCTTGTAAGGGGGCCGACGCGATTTAGAGCGCCGATGGCCGCCACGAGGCCGCCTCTGTCGCTCTAAATTTTCTGTTACTGCAGTTCCCGGCGCAAAGCGCTGCGCATTTTTCCCGGAAATTGCGTCAGCCCATGACGACCGGCGCAACGCCGATCAACCATTCGTGCAGCTTCCAGACGAAGAGCACGTAGGCGACAAGCCCGATGATGACGGCGAGCACGTCGTTGGAGGCCGACTTGAACACCGGCAGTACGCGTTCGCCTGCCCGCTCGCGACGCTTCAGCGAGATGCGCAGGATCACCGCCCAGGCGAGAAACGAGCCGAACAGCAGGACGGAGGACGTTTCACCATTGGCGAGCAGATGCGCCAGCGCCCAGATCTTGATCGAAAGCACCTGCGGATGCTTGACCGCAACCGCGATGCGCCCGGCCGGGAGAAAGCCGGCAGCAAGGAAGATGAACGCAAAAAGCATCAGCAGCAGGGCGATGTGGCGCATGAATACGGGCGGATCGTAGAGCATGCCCGTTTCGCTGCGGGCCTGGCCGAAGCCATAGATGATCAGACAGAGGCCGATGAGGCTGAGGATGGCATAGATCCCCATCCAGGTGCCCTTGCCGCGGCTCTCGATCACGCCGGCGCGGAAACCGGGCGCGACGACGCGGATGAGATGCAGGCCGAGAAAAAGAATGATGCCGAGAACGAGTATCGCCATGGGGCCACCGCTTTGTTCGAGTATCGGGCGGACTCAGCGCCGCGCGTCGGAAAAGACGGGAGCCGGCCGCTGAAGCCTGTTGATTTCCAGTATCTTCGGTTCCCGGACCGATTCCGCCCAGGTTGCTATGGAGTAGCCTTGATGGCGCGTTTTTTCCAGACCGATCAAAGGATTGCCGCATTTTCGAACCATTTGCGACAAAACCAAAACAGTGCAGTTGATCATGATCCGTATTCCGCTTGCCCTCTCGCTCGCCCTTCTTCCCGCTCTTGCCAGGGCCGAGCCGGCGTCGCCGGCCACTACGCCCGCCGGCGACAAGCAGCTGGTGATCGTCTCGTTCGACGGCGCGCATGACAACGCGCTTTGGGAAAAGAGCCTGGCGATGGCCAAGCGCACCGGTGCGCATTTCACCTATTTCCTCTCCTGCACCTTCCTGATGACCCGCGCGGACGGCAAGACGCTTTACAAGCCGCCGGGCCAGAAGGCGGGCCGCTCGAATGTCGGCTTCGCCCAGAGCCGCGAGGAGATCGCGGCGCGCGCCGGTCACATCTGGCAGGCCCATCTCGACGGTCACGATATCGCCAGCCACGCCTGCGGCCACTTCGACGGCAAGGGCTGGAGCAAGGCCGACTGGGAAAGCGAGTTTTCGACGTTCGACACGGCGCTCAAAGACGCCTGGAAGAAGGCCGGCACGCCCGAGGCCGAGCCTCAGGGCTGGGCGGATTTCGCCAGGGGCGGCGTCAAGGGCTTCCGCGCGCCCTATCTTTCGCTGAGCGATGGCCTGGTGCCGGCGCTGAAGGAGTGGGGCTTCACCTATGACGCGAGCCTGGTGACCAAGGGCCCGGGCTGGCCGTCGGAGAAGGACGGTCTGCCGCGCTTCGGCCTGCCGCTGATCCCCGAGGGACCGTCGCAGCGCCCGGTCATCGGCATGGACTACAATCTCTTCGTCCGCCACTCCATGGGCGTCGAGAACAAGAAGGACAGCGCCCGCTTCGAGGAGCGCACCTACGAGGCCTACAAGAAAGCCTTCGACCGCGAATATACGGGCGACCGCATCCCGCTGCAGCTCGGTTTCCATTTCGTCGAAATGAACGGCGGCGCCTACTGGCGCGCGCTTGACCGCCTGCTGAGCGAAGTCTGCGGCAAGGCCGACGTCGCCTGCGTCAGCTACGCCCAGGCGTTGCCCCTGATCGAGCAGGCAAAAAAGAAGGCGGGTCGCTCCGCCTTCTGATTTTCGTCGGTTGCGCCGGCCTTAGGCCGGCTGCGCATCTTCCGCGGCGCCCCGCTCCAGGTAGCGCTGGTCGATATCCGGCAGCGGCTCGTCGGAGATAGCAGCCTCAAAGGCTTTCAAGCGCTTGTGGATCGACAACAGTTCGATAATCGTCGACCAGTAGTTGACCAGGTACTGGAACGAGTTGCTGACCTCACCGAAGGCTGTCGCGATCTGCTGCCAGATGCCCATGGTGATCTTGCCGGCAACGAAGGTCGGAATCAGGATGAAGTTCAGGAAGATCGCGTCGAGCTGACCATAGGAGTAGCGCGCGATATTGAAGTACAGATAGTGCCAGTACATACGGAAGTAGTTGCGGCGAACATTGCCGAACAGCTCCCGGACCGTCACCGGCTGAGCACGATCCGCATGGTCTTCACCATAGACCAGTTCCTTACGGTAGGCCGCTTCGACGCGCTGGTTCTTGAAGTTCAGCCCTGGCAGCTTGATACCGGCGAGCGCCAGAAGCGCCGTGCCAAACAGCGACCAAGCGATCGCCAGCCAGAACAGCGCGTGCGGTACGGCGCCGATGATCGGAAGGTCAGCCACGTGCTGCGACATGTTGAACAGCAGGGGCAGGAACACCACCAGCGTCATCACCGAGTTGATCAGTGTAACACCGAGGCCTTCGAGAATATTGGCGAAGCGCATCGTGTCTTCCTGAACACGCTGCGAAGCGCCCTCGATGTGGCGCAGCTTGTCCCACTTCGACATGTAGAAGTCGTTCATGGCGGTGCGCCAGCGGAACACGTAGTGATTGGTGAAGAATGCGGTGACGACGTTCAGCGTAACGCCGACGAATCCGATTTCGAGGAAGCGCAGTTGCAGCGTGTAGAACTGGCTCGTCGTGATCCCCGGCTTACCGGCAAGCGCGTCCTGCAACAGATCGAAGAACGGACCGCGCCAGTTGTTGAGCGCCACCGATGCCTGCACGGCGAAATAGGCGATGAAGATGATGAAGGCGGAGCCCCAGATCGACCAATTCACCCAAGGGTGATCCCTGGCGATGATCTTCCAAGCACCGCCGAAGATCGCAACGAAGATCGTGAAGTAGAGATAGAACCAGAGATTGTCCGGCGTGAAGAAGTAAGCAAGGCCGATCGGTGGTTTTTCGCCAGGGGCCAGTGGCGGCAGGCCGACCGCAGCGCCCAATTGCGGGCCGACGGTGTACCAAACGATAATGCAGATGATCGACCAGAGGGCACCGGAGGTGAAGAACAGCTTCGGCTTCGGAAAGAAGGAATGGAACAAGGGGTCTACTCACGTTTCGGTAAGGCGATGTGTTACCGCTCGAAGCGCCGAAACTAGGGCAAAGCGCCGCTCTCAACAATCGGATAATATAAACGTTACTGTTATTTCATCCGGTCGGCCGCCCGTATTGCACGGATGTTTTTTGAGGGCTGCCAGGGTCGCTGGCTAGCCCCGCAACGCCTGTGAAATCCGCTTCAGCTCGACAACAATGACGCCGCCGCAGAGGAAGAGGACGGCGGCCGCAATCAGGGTCGGCGCGGCGAAGCTGCCCGTGCGCTCAGCAAGCCGGCCGGCCACCAGAGGGCCAATGATCTGGCCGATGCCGAAGGCGGCCGTCATCAGGGCCAGAGCCTTGCGCGGACTTTCGGGCGTCAGCTTCCGGCCGATCTGCAGGCCATAGGCAGTGATCATCATGAAGGTTGCGCCAAGCATCAGGCCGCCGGCAAGCGGGGCATAGGGCAAAGGCAGGCTGACCGTCAGCACCAGCCCGACCGCCTCGACCAGAAGCCCGATCGCGTAGACACCGGCAAGCCCGAAGCGCGGCACGGCAAAGCGCCAGAGATAGACGGAGAGCGCTGCGGCAAGCCCCGTCAGCAGCCAGGCGAAAAATTCGATGCTGTGGCCGCCGCTCGGATCGCGCGCCATGGTGACGAGGAAGGTGGCGGTGATCACATAGCCAAAGCCGAAGAGCGCGTAGGTGAAGGTCACCACCGTCAGCGGCCGCGTCCAGCGTAGCGGCTTTTCGCGCACCGGACCTGAACCGGAAGAAGGAACCCCGGGCAGAAGTGCGGCAACGACGACAGTCCCGACCAGCCCGACCAGCGCGCCGGTGAACCAGTCGCCCATGGAGGTCGTCAGGCCAGCGTGCCCCGCAAGCGGGTTCGCCCAGACGCAAAGCGATGAAAACGCGATGCCGAGGCCGACGCCGCCAAAGTGGACGGCGGGCACGTTTTCCGAGCGCGCAAGCACGCCATGGCCAAGCACGATGCCGGAGATGAAGATCATCGCAAAGGCGCTGGCAAGACCGGCCAGAAAGCGGATCAGCGCCAGCACGACGACGGAGGACGACAGCCCCATGGCCGCCAGCAACGCTGTCGTGGCGACGAGCGACAAAAGCCCGATCCGCCGCTCGTGCCCATGGGCCCAGCCATAGGCGGCAAGGATGGCGCCGGCGAGGTAGCCGACGAAATTGGCCGAAGCGATCAAACCGGCATCGCCCGGCGACAGGCCGAGATCCGCCATCATCGCCGGCAGGATCGGCGTGTAGGAAAAGCGCCCAAACCCCATGGCGACGGCCATGGCGATGGCGCCGGCGGCTGCCGTGGCGGCGATGTTGGTCTGCAGCGGTCTGTCGAGCGTGGTCATATCAGTTTATTGCGCCGCAACACGGCAGACCACAAACGACAATAATTGAAGGACCTATTGAAGAAATCGAACGATCGCCGATTTCAATGGCTTAGACCAGTCGCCGAAAAGGTGAAATGCGCGACGTCACGGCGGCACATAATGCATTGCAGCGAGGGAGCAAAAATCGTCTGGAGGACGACGAAGGCCCTAAACCACCGCCGTATCCCTGGCTCAGCCCGGCAGCGTGACCACCAGCGGCCCGCCGCGGGTGACCACGACCGTGTGCTCGTACTGCACCGTCGGCGCGCGCGGATCGCTGTAGAGCGTCCAGTCGTCGTTGCCGCCTTCGGCCCATTGTGCGCCCATCGACAGGAATGGCTCGACCGTAAACACCATGCCGTCGGTCATCCGGCGGCGCTCCTTGGGATCGGGCCAGGTGGCGATCTCGGTCGGCTCTTCGTGCAGCGAGCGGCCGATGCCGTGGCTGGCGAGGTTGGTGACCAGCGAGTAGCGATTCTTGCGGGCGAAGTCGCCGATCGCATTGCCGATCGCCGCCAGCGGCTGGTCGGGGCGAACCTGCTTAAGACCCACCCACATCGCCCGCTTGCCGTCGCGGCACAGCCGGTCGATCGCGGCGGTCACCGGCGGCACCGGGAACGAGGCGCCGGTGTCTGCGAAGATGCCGTCTTTTTCGGCTGACACGTCGATGTTGACGAGATCGCCCGCCTTGATGACGCGGCCGCCGGGAATGCCGTGGGCGATTTCCTCGTTGACGCTGATGCAGGTGGCGCCTGGAAAATTGTAGCAAAGTTCGGGCGCCGAACGCGCGCCGGCCTCTTCCAGCACCTTGCGGCCGATCGCATCCAGTTCCGCCGTGGTGATGCCGGGCTCCAAGGCCTCGCCCATCGCCTGCAGCGCGTTGGCGCAGATGCGGCCGATTTCCTTCAGCCGCAGCAGATCTTCTTCGTTGTTGAGGGTCATCCGTATCTCGCTTTCGCGCTCACATGTAGCGTGTCGCCAGGCGTTATGCCAGCGCCGAGCGGAATGACCGGAAACCGGGCACAAGACCCGGCGTTTCCGGTCAGACGGCGGCCGGGGCCACCGCCTTCTCTTCCGCCACAGCCTTGCGCACCAGCGGCGCCACCTTCGTGCCGTAGAGTTCGATACCGCGCATGATCTGGTCGTGCGGCATCGGCCCGATCGCCATCTGCAGCAAGAAGCGATCGTTGCGGAACAGCTTCCAGTTCTCGACGATCTTTTCGGCCACCGTTTCCGGGTCGCCGAGGAAGAGGTTGCCGCTGGGGCTGCGCGCCTGGTCGAAATGCGCCCGGTCGGTCGGTCCCCAGCCGCGCTCGCGGCCGATGCGGTTCATCACCTCCGCCTGCGGACCATAGAACTGGTCGGCGGCAAGATCGGTCGTATCGGCGATGAAGCCGTGCACGTTGATGCTGGTCTTCAGCTTTGCCGGATCCTGGCCGGCCCGCCGCGCGGCCTCGCGATAGAGATCGAAGAGCGGCGCAAACCGACGGGGTTCGCCACCGATGATGGCAAGCGCCACCGGCAGGCCAAGCGCCCCGGCCCGCGCCACCGACTGCGGCGTGCCTCCGACGGCGATCCAGAGCGGCAGTTCCTGCTGCAGCGGCCGCGGATAGACGCCGCGATCATGGATCGCCGGTCGCATCTCACCCGCCCACGAGACCTTCTCGTTCTCGCGCAGCGCCATCAGCAGATCGAGCTTCTCGGCAAAGAGCTGGTCGTAGTCGTCGAGCGACTGGCCGAAGAGCGGGAAGGATTCGATGAAGGACCCGCGGCCGGCCATGATTTCGGCGCGACCACCCGAGATCAGGTCCAGCGTCGAAAACTGCTGGAAAACGCGCACGGGATCGTCCGAGCTCAACACCGTGACGGCACTCGTCAGCCGGATGGTCTTCGTCCTCGCGGCTGCGGCTGCCAGGATGACCGCCGGCGCCGAGGCCGCATAGTCGGGGCGGTGATGTTCGCCGAGCCCGAAGACGTCGAGGCCGACCTGATCGGCAAGCTCGATCTCTTCGAGAAGGTTGTTGAGGCGGCGCTGCCCTTCCCTGCCCTTGTCATCGGCATTCGGATCGACATCCGCGAATGTGTAAAGCCCGAGTTCCATGTGCCTGTCCTTTTTCTGTTTGCACAACAGATAGTTGGCGCGCGCGGGAGCAGCAAATGCACATCCGGGAAACACAGTGTTTCCCGGATGAACACCAATGGACGTCAGCGGCGCGACAGACCGTCGAGCAGAATGTCGAGACCTTTCCGGAACGTGCCGTCCCAGTCGTTGTCGAGCAGCAGGCGCGTGCGCTCGATGGTCGGATAGCGTTCGCTGAGCACCGAGAGGCGCTGTTGTCCGGCAGTCTGGTCGGCGTCCGAAAGCGCGAAGCTCGCCCGTGTGACGGTGGCGCCGAGCACGTAGTTCCACAGCGACCAGATCGCGACGTTCATGCTGGCATCGGCAACGCCGGCGCCCGACAGAGCCTTGCTCATGGTTTCCAGGCGGGCGAGGATGTTCGGGCCGAGCGCCCGGCGCGGCAACAGCGATGCCGACCAGGGATGGCGCAACATGATTGCACGCCAGTCTTCGAGCATGTGAACCACATCGCTACGCCAATCCTCTGGCTCGGTCTTTTGCGGGGCTTCGCGATAGGCAAACACCGCATCGAGCGCCAGGTCGAACACCTCTTCCTTGTTGCTGACATGCCAATAGAGGCTCATGACGCCGGCGCCGAGACGGTCGGCAAGGCGGCGCATCTTCAGCCCCTCGAGACCCTCGGCATCCAGCAGGTCGACCGCCGTTGCGACGATGCGGTCCAGAGACAGCGACGGTTCGCCGCCCGGCTTCTGCCCGGCTTCAACTGCCGCCTCCACCCGTTGGGAGCGTTTGCCCTGCCCGCCGTTCCCTTTCCCAGCCATGCGTCTTCCTTACAGATTGAAACACCGATTTACGCCGACAACACGCAGGATGTCGATCCTGAACGATTGACTCGTACGGCGTACGATGTAAATCAGTCGTACGTCGTACGAGCCAATATCAAGGAGCGACGGCGAAAGGTCAAACCTGCGGGTCTGCAAGCCGCGTCGCGCGCAGACCTCGGAGACGAGAGAGCATCATGTCACACGCAATCAGACATCTCATGATCGGAGGGTTCATCATCATGACCACAGGCGTTTCCACCCTGGCGACAGCAAGCGAGCAGGCGACGAAGCTGACGATCGTCAACCCAAAAAACCTCTACGACCCGACGCCGCATGGCTACAGCACCGCGGTGATCGTGCCTGCCGGGGCCCGGGTGGCCTACATTTCAGGACAGGGCGGTCAGGACAGCAGGGGCGGCCTGTCTCCCGACTTCGCGGTGCAGGTCAAGCAGGCCTATGCCAATCTGGGTGCAGCGCTCGAGGGCCTTGGCGCAAGGCCCGACCAGGTCGCCAAGCTCACCATCTTCGTGGTCGACCACGACATGTCCAAGCTTGAGGTCCTGACCCGCAGCGTCAAGGAAATGTTCGGAACAACCCTGCCGGCGCAGACCCTCGTTCCGGTGCCCAAGCTGGCGGTCGACGGCATGCTGTTCGAGGTGGAAGCGGTCGCAGTCATCGACTGACGGGCGGCTTGCAGGCGCAGCCCGTCAGACTTCACGAACCGGACGCGGCGAAAATCGTCGCTCGTCCGGTCTCTCAGCTCAGCGTGCGCTTGACGGCGTTGCGCCAGCCCTTGAACTTCGCCTTGCGTGTCTTCTCGTCCATGGCGGGCTCGAAGCGGCGGTCGCGTGCCCAGGACTTTGCGAAGTCTTCCTGCTTCGGCCAGACGCCGGCGCGGCTGCCGGCAAGCCAGGCGACGCCAAGCGCGGTCGTTTCGAGGATGACGGGCCGGTCAACCGGCGCGTCGAGCAGGTCCGACAGGCGCTGCATCGTCCAGTCGGAGGCAACCATGCCGCCATCGACGCGCAGCACCGTTTCCTTGCCGTTGTTGCGCCAGTCCTTGTGCATGGCTTCAAGCAGGTCGCGCGTCTGGTAGCAGACGGCTTCGAGTGCCGCGCGGGCAAATTCCGCCGGACCGGTGTTGCGGGTCATGCCGAAGATCGCGCCACGCGCATCCGGATCCCAATGCGGCGCGCCAAGCCCGGTGAAGGCCGGCACCAAATAAACCTCCTGCGTCGGATCGGCACTTTCGGCAAGGGTGCCGGTATCGGGGGCGGCCTTGATCACCTTCAACCCGTCGCGCAACCATTGCACCGCGGCACCGGCGACGAAAATCGAGCCTTCGAGCGCATAGGTGGTTTCGCCGTCAAGCTTGTAGGCAATCGTGGTGAGCAGCCGGTTCTTCGAGCGGACCATGTCCTTGCCGGTGTTGAGCAACGCGAAGCAGCCGGTGCCATAGGTGGATTTCAGCATGCCCGGCTTGAAGCAGGCCTGGCCGATGGTCGCCGCCTGCTGGTCGCCGGCGACACCGAGGATCGGGACCGCCGCGCCGAAAAGTGCTGGATCGGTGACGCCGAAATCGGCGGCGCAATCCTTGACCTCGGGCAGCATGGCACGCGGCACTTTCAGGATCTTCAGCAGTTCGTCGTCCCAGGCATTGTCGGCGATATTATAGAGCAGCGTGCGCGAGGCGTTGGTCGCGTCGGTGACGAAAGACTGGCCGCCGGTCAGCCGCCAGATGAGGAAGGTATCGATGGTGCCGAAGCAGAGCTCGCCCTTTGCGGCGCGCGCCTGCGCCCTGTCGATGTTGGTCAGCAGCCAGTTGAGCTTGGTGCCGGAGAAATAGGGATCGAGCAGCAGGCCGGTCTTCTTGGTGAAGGTTTTTTCCAGCCCCTGCTTCTTCAGCCGATCGCAATAGGAGGCGGTGCGGCGGTCCTGCCAGACGATCGCATTGTGGATGGGATTGCCGGTCTCGCGATCCCAGACGACGACGGTCTCGCGCTGGTTGGTGATACCGATGCCCGAGAGGTCGCCGGCCTTGATGCCGGCCTTGGCGAGCGCGTCCTCGACCGTCGAAAGCACCGTCTGCCAGATTTCCTCGGGATCGTGTTCGACCCACCCGGATTTCGGAAAATACTGCTTGAATTCCTTGTGGCTGGCGCCGGCGATTTGCTGCTGACCGTCGAAGATGATCGCCCGGCTCGAGGTCGTACCCTGATCGATCGCGAGAATATATCCGCCCATATGCCCCTCCCCGGCCACACGCATGTTTGTTCACCCGGCCTTGAAGGCGGGATCTCATTTCGAAAACTTCAATACGATGGCAAAACGAATGTCAAACGAAAACAAAACGCAACCGTCGACTTCGCTATTCCCCTCCTCAACTCTGCGGTCCCGAACCCAAAAACACAATTGTCAGGTCAGGCATTTTCCGCGTAGGCTGGCGCTGTTGCGCCGCAACAAAGCAGTGCGCGGCGCCACAAAGGGAGAGAGCAGCAATGACGAAAACAGCGGTCATCACCGGTTCGACGAGCGGCATCGGGCTTGCGATCGCCAAGGCCTTCGCCAAGGGTGGCGCCAATATCGTGCTGAACGGCTTCGGCAGCCCGGACGAAATCAAGAAGGCGACGGACGACGTCAGCGCGCTGACGAGCGGGACAGTCCTTTATCACGGCGCCGACATGACGAAGCCCGCCGAGATCGCCGACCTGATCGCCACCGCCACGGCCCGCTTCGGCAGCGTCGATATCCTCGTCAACAATGCCGGGATTCAATATGTCGAAAAGGTCGAGGACTTCCCGATCGAGCAATGGGATCGCATCATCGCGATCAACCTCTCCTCCTCGTTCCACACCATTCGCGCTGCCATTCCCGGCATGAAGGCGAAGGGCTGGGGCCGCATCATCAACATCGCCTCGGCTCATGGTCTCGTCGCCTCGCCCTTCAAGGCGGCATATGTGGCCGCCAAGCACGGCGTTCTCGGCCTGACGAAGACCGTTGCGCTCGAGGTTGCCGAAAGCGGCATCACTGCGAACTCGATCTGCCCGGGCTATGTGCTGACACCTCTCGTCGAAAAGCAGATCCCCGACCAGGCGCGCACCCGCGGCATCACCGAGCAGCAGGTGATCAACGACGTGATGCTGAAGGGCCAGCCGACGAAGAAGTTCATCACCGTCGAGCAGGTCGCAGCGCTCGCCGTCTATCTCGCCGGCGAGGACGCCGCACAGATCACCGGCACGCATGTATCGATGGATGGCGGCTGGACGGCGCAGTAGCGCCCGGCATCCGCCAAGGCGATCGCAGCGCGAACTTGATGACCCGCGCGCTGCCCGCATGCCGTGCAAAAGTCCGTTCGGCTCTTTGCTTTTCTGCATAACCACCTAAGATCAAAGTGATTTCAGGTTAAATGCAGCAGCGCAGGGAATGAATGGCATGCCCCAGCCGAACAGAAGCATCAGCTTCATCCTCAACGACCGCGAGGTCGCCCTTTCCGACATCGCACCAACAACGACGCTGCTCGACTATCTGCGGCTGGAGCGCCGGCTGACCGGCACCAAGGAAGGCTGTGCGGAGGGCGACTGCGGCGCCTGCACCGTGCTCGTCGGGCGGCTTTGGGGCGACCGGCTCGTCTATGAGAGCGTCAACGCCTGCATTCGTTTCCTCGGCTCGCTGCAGGCAACCCATGTCGTGACCGTCGAACATCTCGCCGGCCAGGATGGCGCACTGCATCCGGTCCAGCAGGCGATGGTCGATTTCCACGGTTCGCAATGCGGCTTCTGCACGCCCGGTTTCGTCATGTCGCTCTATGGCCTGTGGCTTTCCAACGACAGCCCCAGCCGCGCCGATATCGAAAAGGCGCTGCAGGGCAATCTCTGTCGCTGCACCGGCTACGAGCCGATCGTGCGCGCCGCCGAAGCGGCGGCAGAAGCGCGCCCCTCCGAGATCTTCGATCCGATCACCCGGGAACGGGAAACGATCATTGCCCGGCTGAAGACGCTGGCGCCGGCTGAGACGATCACCGTCCGCCAGGGCGAAAACTGTCTGATCGTGCCGGCCGACGGCGATGGTCTTGCGCAAGCGCTTGCCGACAATCCGGGGGCGACGGTCGTTGCCGGTTCCACCGATGTCGGCCTCTGGGTGACCAAGCAGATGCGGCCGATCAACCCGGTCATTTTCATCAACGGCATTGCTGAACTGCAAGGCATCGAAGAGGCTGAGGCAGGTCTGACCATCGGCGCCGGCGTCAGCTACAGCATGGCCTATGCCGCACTCACAGAGGCGTTTCCCGCCCTCGGCCCGCTGATCAACCGCATCGGCGGCGAGCAGGTACGCAACATGGGCACGATAGGCGGCAACATCGCCAACGGCTCGCCCATCGGCGACAGCCCTCCGCCGCTGATCGTTCTCGGGGCCACCGTGACGTTGCGCTCGAAGGACGGCCGCCGGACGCTGCCGCTCGAAGAATTCTTCATCGCCTATGGCAAGCAGGACCGTCAGCCCGGCGAATTCGTCGAGAGCATCTTCGTGCCACGCCTGCCGGATGGCGATCTCTTTGCCGCCTACAAGATCTCCAAGCGCCGCGACGAGGATATCTCCGCCCTGCTCGGCGCTTTCCGCCTGTCGGTGGAAGACGGCACCGTCCGCGCCGCCCGCATCGCCTTCGGCGGCATGGCCGCCACGCCAAAGCGCGCAACCAATGTGGAAGCGGCGCTCATCGGCAAGCCCTGGACCGAGGAGACGGTTCGCAACGCGCAAGCGGCCTTTGATGCGGACTACCAGCCGCTCACCGACTGGCGGGCAACGAGCGACTATCGCATGCTGGCGGCGAAGAACCTGCTGATGCGCTTCTTCCTGGAAAGTGGCGGGGAGCCCGCACAACTGGTGCGCTTCGCTGCGGGAGACAGATGACCATGGACAAATCCACCTTCGAGGAACGCAAGGCGATCCGTGGCGAGATGCATGTCTCGCAGCGCCACGACAGCGCCCACAAACACGTCTCCGGCACCGCCGACTATATCGATGACATGCCGGAACCGACGGGCACCCTGCACGGCGCGCTCGGCATGACCGATCGGGCGCATGCGGAAATCACCGCCATGGACCTTTCGGCCGTCGCTGCCATGCCGGGTGTCGTCTGCGTGCTGACCGCCAAGGACATGCCGCATTCCAACGACATCAGCCCCAGCCACCTGCACGACGAGCCGGTGCTTGCCGATGGCCTCGTGCAGTTTCATGGCCAGCCGGCCTTCGCCGTCATTGCAGAAACCCGTGATATCGCCCGCCGCGCGGCGCGACTGGCAAAGATCACCTATCGCGACCTGCCGCATTTCACCGACATTCTCGACGCCGTCGCTCATGGCGGCGAACTGGTCACGCAGCCGCTGACCCTGCAGCGCGGCGATGCGGAAGCCGAGCTCGAAAAAGCGCCGCGCCGGCTCAAAGGGCAGATGCGTATCGGCGGCCAGGAGCATTTCTACCTCGAAGGCCATATCGCCCTTGCCATTCCCGGCGAGGATGACGAGGTCACTGTCTGGTCCTCGACCCAGCATCCGAGCGAGATCCAGCACATGGTCTCGCACGTGCTCGGCGTGCCCTCCAATGCGGTGACGGTGAACGTGCGCCGCATGGGCGGCGGCTTCGGCGGCAAGGAAACGCAAGGAAACCAGTTCGCAGCGCTTGCGGCGGTTGCGGCGAAGAAGCTCAACCGCGCCGTCAAGTTCCGCCCTGACCGGGACGAGGACATGACGGCGACCGGCAAGCGCCACGATTTCCTCGTCGACTACGATGTCGGCTTCGACGAAGACGGCCGCATTCACGCGGTCCATGCCAATTACGCCGCCCGCTGCGGCTACTCATCGGATCTGTCTGGCCCGGTCACCGACCGCGCGCTGTTCCACGCGGATAGCTCCTATTTCTATCCGCATGTGAAGCTCACCTCGCAGCCGCTGAAGACCAACACCGTCTCCAACACCGCCTATCGCGGTTTCGGCGGGCCGCAAGGCATGGTCGGCGGCGAGCGCATCATTGAGGAGATCGCCTACCAGCTCGGTAAGGACCCGCTCGAAATCCGCAAGCTGAATTTTTATGGCGACAAGGGTTCCGGCCGCGATGTCACGCCCTACCACCAGCAGGTCGAAGACAACATCATCGCGCAAATCGTCGCCGAACTCGAAGAGAGCACCGACTATCAGGCACGCCGCCAGGCGATTCTCGACTTCAACAGGACGAGCCGCGTCATCCGCAAGGGCATCGCTCTGACGCCGGTGAAGTTCGGCATCTCCTTCACGTTGACCGCCTTCAACCAGGCCGGCGCTCTCGTCCACATCTACCAGGACGGCTCGATCCACCTGAACCATGGCGGCACCGAGATGGGTCAGGGGCTCTACATCAAGGTGGCCCAGGTGATCGCCGACAGTTTCCAAGTCGATCTCGACCGGGTGCGCATCACCGCAACGACCACAGGCAAGGTGCCGAACACGTCGGCGACTGCGGCCTCCTCAGGCTCGGACCTCAATGGCATGGCGGCGTTCGACGCCGCGCGCCAGATCAAGGAACGGCTGGTCGCCTTCGCCTGCGAACGCTGGCAGACGACGCCCGAAAATGTCAGCTTCGTCACCAACCACGTGAAGATCGGCGAAGAACTCATTCCCTTCCCGGAATTCATCAAGCAGGCCTATATGGGCCGCATCCAGCTTTCGGCTGCCGGCTATTACAAGACGCCGAAGATCCATTGGGACCGCGCCAGCGGTCGCGGCACGCCGTTCTACTATTTCGCCTACGGCGCCTCGGTTTCGGAGGTTTCAATCGACACGCTGACCGGCGAATACATGGTCGATCGCGTCGACGTGCTGCACGATGTCGGCCGCTCGCTCAATCCGGCGATCGACATCGGCCAGATCGAAGGCGGCTTCGTGCAGGGCATGGGCTGGCTGACGACCGAGGAACTCTGGTGGGACGACAAGGGCCGGCTTCGCACCCACGCCCCCTCCACCTACAAGATCCCGCTCGCCTCCGACCGGCCGAAGATCTTCAACGTCAAGCTTGCCGAATGGTCGAGCAACGCCGAGAAGACCATCGGCCGCTCCAAGGCGGTGGGAGAGCCGCCGTTCATGCTGCCGATCTCGGTTCTCGAAGCCCTGTCGATGGCGGTGGCGAGTGTCGCTGATTATCGCGAGTGCCCGCGCCTCGACGCCCCGGCAACACCGGAGCGTGTGCTGATGGCCGTCGAGCGCCTTCGGCAAGCCTGACGACCATCGTCGTCAACGTTAAAACCGCGGCATTTCATCGACGCTGAAAAGGCGGCGAGAGGCAGCCATTGCCTCTTCGTCATCTCCATAGGGGCCGCGGCCATCCATGAAACCCATGTCTCTCTTGATGTGGTCAGGGAGCGCGTTGACGTCGAGCGTCGGCTTGGCGGCAACAAGGCCGCCGAACAGGCCGGCTACAAGCCGGGTGACCGGCTCGAACGAAAGAAATGGTTTTCTTTCAGTATGTTCGTAAGTGTCGCAAGTCATTTCAGCACCTGTTTCGTCTTGGGAAGTTGACTTGAAGGATGCCGTGAAGGAGGATCGAAATCCAATCGAACATCCGTCTGCATGCATCAAGAGAACTTATCCATGAAGATGTCGAAGCAGTTTCCGCTGAATGCGCTCAGGGTCTTCGAAGCGGTCGCAAGGCTCGGCAGCTTCACCAAGGCCGGCGAAGAGCTGGGCATGACCCAGACGGCCGTCAGCTACCAGGTTAAGTTGATCGAGGAGAATGTCGGCGAGCCGCTGTTCCTGCGACGCCCACGGCAGATCTCGCTGACGGAAGTCGGCCATCGCATGGCGCCGCGCGTGACCGAGGCCTTCGAGATGCTGCAGGAGGCGGTTTCCAATGCCCGCGGCGATATCGACAGCGCGCTGCTGATCAGCTCGACCCCGACCTTCGCCTCGCAGTGGCTCGCCCGCAACATCGGCAGCTTCCAGCTCGCCCATCCGAACATCGCCGTTCGGCTGACGACGAGCGACTCGCTCACCGATTTCACCCGCGAGCCCGCCGATCTCGCCATCCGCTCCGGCGGCGGCGTCTGGCCCGGCCTCGACACCCATCCGCTGATGCGGGTGGAATTCAGCCCGATGCTGAGCCCGGCGCTGGCAGAGACAATCGGCGGCGTGCACGAGCCGCGCGACCTCCTGAAGCTCAGGATCATCGATGCCGGCGATCCCTGGTGGCCGATGTGGTTCAAGGCGGCCGGGGTCGAGAATCCCGATCTCGAAGGGCGGCCGCACAGCCGGCTCGGTGCCCAGACCTTCGAGGCGCGTGCCGCAATCGCCGGCCAGGGCGTGGCGATCCTGACGCCGGAATTCTATCCCGATGACGTGGCGCTCGGCCGGCTCTATCAGCCCTTCGACCTGCGCTGCAGTGACGGCTGCGACTACTGGCTCGCCTATCCGCAC
>NZ_JTLA01000123.1:0-4535 GCF_000799055.1 Ensifer sp. ZNC0028 | reverse complement strand
CGGCCGGCTTGTGGTCGCGATAGGTCTTGATCCAGTGGGTGCAGTTCGGGTCGGTGCCGTTCAAGACGTTCGCCGCACGCACGGCTTCCATTTCCTGCGGGCGGCAGGGGTTCATGATTGCCGACGTCATGCCGGCGCCGATGACCATCGGAATGAAGCCGGCATTGATGCCGTGGCGGTGCGGCAGGCCGAAGGAAATGTTGGAGAGGCCGCAGGTGGTGTTGACCTTCAGCTCTTCGCGCAGCCGCCGCAGAAGGGCGAAGACCTGCTGGCCGGCGGTGCCCATCGCGCCGATCGGCATGACCAGCGGATCGACGACGATGTCGTGCGGCTTGATGCCGAAGTCGGCGGCGCGCTCGACGATCTTCTTGGCGACGGCAAAGCGCACGTCAGGATCTTCGGAAATGCCGGTCTCGTCGTTGGAGATGGCAACGACCGGCACGTCGTATTTCTTGCAGAGCGGCAGGATCGCTTCGAGCTTCTCTTCCTCGCCGGTGACGGAGTTGACGAGCGGGCGGCCCTTGGCGACGCGCAGCGCCGCCTCGATCGCAGCGGTAACCGAGCTGTCGATCGACAGCGGCACGTCGACGAGGCCCTGGACGATTTCGAGCGTCTTGACGAGCAGCGGCGGCTCGGTCTCGTTCGGGTTGACGGCGGTGACCCCTGCGTTGACGTCGAGCATGGTCGCGCCCGCTGCAACCTGCTCCAGCGCGTCCTTGATGACGGTGTCGAAGTTGCCCTCGATCATCTCGGCGGCGAGCTTCTTGCGGCCGGTCGGGTTGATGCGTTCGCCGATCACGCAGAAGGGCTGGTCAAAGCCGATGATGATCTCGCGGGTGGCGGAGGCGACGATTGTGCGGGTCATTAAGGGTCCTTTGTCCTGGCGGTGGGCTATGTAATCACGCCCTGGAGATCGATGATAGGCGTCGGAGACCGGCGCCGGTTTTGTCTGCTGTCTCTTCAGTGCGGGTGGTGGGCTGCCGCCTCGGCCATCTGCTGCTGGTTTTCTTCCTTGCCTTCGCGGATCTGCTCCAGACGCTCGGCAACGAGCTGATCGGCCGGCAGCGTCTCGCGTTTCCAGGGCTGGCGGCCCTTCAGCACGCCCGATTCATGCACGATTTCTGCGACATATTCTTCCTGGCGGTAGGCCATCACGTGGATGCCGGAGACGCCTTCGATCTCCTTCACCTCGTTGATGATGTCGATGCAGAGCTGCTTGCCTTCCTTCTTCTGGTCCTGCGCGCCTTCGAGACGGGTAATCACGCTATCGGGAATATGGATGCCCGGCACGTTGGAGCGGATCCAGCGCGCGGTCTTGGCCGACGCCATCGGCCCGACACCGACGAGGATGTAGCATTTCTCATGCAGGCCGAGGTCGCGCACCTTCTTCATGTATTCGCGGAACATCGGCACGTCGAAGCAGTACTGGCTCTGTACGAACTGGGCCCCGGCCTCGATCTTCTTGGCGAGACGATAGGGGCGGAAGTCGTAAGGGGGCGCGAAGGGGTTGATCGCAGCGCCCAGAAACACCTGCGGCGGGGTCGTCAGCTTGCGGCCTGAGAGGAACTTCGAATTGTCGCGCATGATGCGCACGGTTTCGAGCAGCGACATGCAGTCGAGGTCGAAGACCGGCTTGGCGCCCGGCTGGTCGCCGGCCTGCACGCCGTCGCCCGTCAGGCACATGATGTTCTGCACGCCCATGGCAGAGGCGCCGAGCACGTCGCCCTGGATGGCAATGCGGTTCTTGTCGCGGCAGGCGATCTGCATGATCGGAGCGTAACCCATGCGCGTCAGCAGCGCGCAGATGCCGACCGAGGACATGTGGCAGTTCGCGCCTGACGCGTCGACCGCGTTGATGCCGTCGACCCAGCCGTCGAAGATCGCGGCGCGCTCGTAGACGTCCTGAGGATTGGCGCTGTCGGGCGGGTTGAGCTCGGCAGTGACGGCGAACTCGCCGCGGCGCAAGACCCGTTCAAGCCGGCCGCGGGAGGAATGACCGGGCAGCGGATCGAGCGGCGCGCCGGGATCGTGCGGGTTGTAGTCGGGGCTCATGCCTGGCCTTCCTTGGATGCCGCGTCGCGGCGCGCTGCTGCTTCCGCCGTCACGCGCAGCCAGGACGAGGTCTCGCGCAGCGACTGGTTGACCGGCTTCTGCACGTTCATGATGGCGTTGCCCTTCTCCATGTTCTGCGAACCCTTCCAGGCTTGCACCCAGACGCAGGGCATGTCCGGCTCGACCTCGCAATTGCCGTTGGCGCGCACGCCGCCGCAGGGGCCGTTGCGCAGCTGCTTCGGACAGTTCATCGGGCACGACATGCCCGTCGACGACAGCGCGCACTGGCCGCACATGCGACAGTCGAAGAGGAAGCCTTTGACGTGGCGCTCGACGAAGGTGACCGGCCGCTCGACGCGGCCGTAGCCGATGGCGTTCCAGAGCGGATGAAGCAGCAGGAACAGGTCGGCGAAGCGGTGGTAGAACCATTCGAGAAAGCGAGAGTTGCGCACCGCCCAGAGGCGCACCGTGTACTTATGGCGCGAGCGGCGGCTCGGCGACACGCCCGACGGCGTAAACGCGCCGGTGGCGGCTTTTGCCGCAGGTGCGGCATTGCCCTTCATGATCTTCGGGCCGCCCTCGGGTTTGGCGTCAGCCATTGTCGCGGCCTCCGGCCTTGACGAGCGCCACCAGACGTTCGCGGTCATAGGCGGCTTCGAGCTCGGCGGCGGCGCTATCGGCTTCCGTTTCCAGATCGTCGGAGACCGGCACCGCATCGGCCTTGCGCCATTCGGCGAGGTAGTCGTCGGTTTCAGCCGCACCGGTGCGCATGGCGCACATGTCGATCGCCTCGGTGAAGCGCAGCGACAGTTCACGCTTCGCCGTCGTGCGGCCCTTCTTGATGATGACCTGGGCCGGAATGTCGCGCCAGTAGACGATAATGCGATCTGCCATCGGGTGTTGTTCTCCTCCCCCTGCATGTTTCCTTTGATCGGTGCCGATCAAAGGCCGAAAACATGCAGCACTCCTAAGCGCTAAAGCGACCTTTGTGCGTCTCATCAGACGCGCGGCGCTGTAGTGCGACAATGCGCATGTCCCGGCGTCCGGGCTCATCTCGCCACGACGTCGGATATGTCCAAAAACGACGCTCGCGCAGATGCCATATCAGACGTCTTGGCGGTGATGCGCAAGTCGCAGTTGAGCCGCTTGTTGTGGGCAGGAGCCGCGGTCGTGGATTGCCCGCAGTATCAGGCTTTTAGGCTGCAGCTGGCCGATGCAAGCGAAGGGATTTCGCCTACCAGATCCGACGCGTCAGGCCGTTCCATACCCAGGTCCAGATCGGCGGGTGATACCATTGCCGTGACGGACCTGCGACATCGAGGGTCCGCAGATTTCGATCGAGCGCATTTGCGACCGCGGCAATCGCGATCTCCGTTGAGGCGGCCGTCTGCAGCAGCGGATAGGTGTGCATCGTATCGTCGGGGGCAGGGTTCTGGCGCGACTGGTAGAGCACGCCGCCGGTGTCGACGCCCGCATCGACCAGATGCACGGTCGCCCCGAAGTTTTCGAGGTCGTCGTTGACCCGCGCCCAGTAGCCGCCCATCAGGCCGCGATAGGCGGGATTGATGCCGGCGTGGAAATTGAGGACCGGGCAGGGCATCGCCGCCAGCGTCGCTGCTTTCAGCATGCGGCAACTGATAAGGAAGACAGCGTCGGGTTCGAGCGCGCGGATCTGCGTTATGGCGTCGGCGTCATTCACCGAGGCGACGGCCTTGATCGGGATTGAGGGATCGGGTTTTCCCGAGACCTTGTAGGTCTTAAGGATCTCTTTGGCGCGTTTTCGGGTGAAGCGCTTGCCGAATCGCGAGGCGATCATGGTCGCAAGCTGCCCCAGCGCCGTCAGCCAGCCGAGCTTGCGGGCGCGGCGGCGTAGGAACAGGCCCTTCGATTCCGGTTGCTCCTCCACGACGGCCACCTCGGCAAAGCGGCTTGCGAGCGCGTTGATCACGATCCATGGGTTTTCGCCGCCCGCCGTCACCACGACGACGCGGCCCGGGCGCTTGCCTGCGGCTTGGTTCTGGCTGGCGATTTCGGTCATGGCGGCCCCGCGGATGAACAGGGCCGAGTTATGAAGGCTTGCCCGTTACCGCCGGCTTAACTGGTTCCAGTACCATTCGGCGACACCGCCGCCTAGCACGACGAGCGCCACGGATTCGACCATCTTCACGTCATCCGAAAGGCTGCAGACCGCGCCGACGACCAGCGACAGCAGCAGCCCGGCGGCGCAGCCGATGGCGTAGGGCAGGTAGTCTAGCAATTTCACTGGCGCCTCCCGTCCCAGACGCAGCAGTTGCGCACCGGGATGTAACGTAGGGTAGCGCAGATATGCGGATTAGGAAGGGCTTATTTTCGTTGCAGGAGCGAGCGCTCACGTAAGCCGCTGCGCTTCGCTCAGCATCGGTGGACGCGGTTCGCCGGAGTACTTGCAAACAGGATTGCCCCTCACCCTAACCCTCTCCCCGCAGGCGGGGAGAGGGGACGTG
>NZ_JTLA01000122.1:0-16243 GCF_000799055.1 Ensifer sp. ZNC0028 | reverse complement strand
CCAACGTGCTCGACCAGGGCATCCGCACCGGCGACATCATGGCCGAAGGCGCGAAGAAGGTCGGTACCACGGAGATGGGCGACGCCATTCTCGCCGAGTTCAAGGCGCTCTCGGCCTAAACGACGACCGATCCCAAACAGCGTCACACTGACGCCAACGGGCCTACGAAAACAAACACCTCCGGAGCGCATCCGGAGGTGTTTTGCGTTTACGGCCTTGAATTTGCCAAAAGAACCGACACATCGGGGAAGACAGCCCGGGCCGCCCGGCGCAGCAAGCGCCCTGCACCAAGCCCCGACAGGAACAGACAATTGCCGCGCGATCTGGCCGGCAGGACGGGAAAACCATGAACCGACCACTTGCGGCCACCGGATGGATCGTGCTGACGACTGCCGTCCTCGTGTTCGCGCTCATCCCGCTCGATCCGTTTCTGTCGCAGCGCGCTCAGGGCCTGCCGGACAGCATCGTCACCTTCAATGAACGGATCACCGATTTCGGTACCTTTGGCTGGATGATCTATCTTTCCGGCGCCCTGCTCGCGGGAGCCTTCGTGCTGCGACGGGCGGCAGGCCAGGGGCCGCTTCAGAACAAGGCGCGCGCCGCCCGCGATCTCGCCGCCTATTTCCTGCTGACGATCGGCACGGCCAGCGCCCTCGTGCACACGCTGAAGGTCCTGATCGGCCGGGCACGACCGGAACTCTTTGCCGAACTCGGCGCCTACAGCCTGACGCCGTTCGCCACCAGTGATCTCTATGAGAGCTTTCCGTCCGGGCACTCGACCGCGGCCGGTGCGTTTTTCGGCGTCTTCGCCATGCTGCTGCCGAGACTGAGGCCGCTGTTTCTGGTCCTGGCGCTGACGATCGGTGTTTCCCGCGTCATCGTCGGCGCGCACTATCCGAGCGACGTCGCCGCCGGGCTGCTGCTCGGCCTATGGACATCGGTGATGATGGCATTTGCCTTCGCAAAATACGGCCGCCTGTTTCATCTCGGCCCGGGTGGGTGGCCGCTTGCCGGACGCAGCGAACCGACTCAATAAAAAGCCGGCGCGGAAGACCGCGCCGGAGTCAGGAGAGCCATAATAGCTCGGGGAAGAATTGAGGTGCTCCCGGGATGTGTTCTCTCCGGGAGCGCCGGGCTTAATCCATCGCGTGGATGTCGCGATCCTTCGTTTCCGGCAGGAACAGGAGGCCGATGACCAGCGTGATGCCTGCAAAGACGATCGGGTACCAGAGGCCGTAGTAGATGTCGCCCTGGGCAGCACTCATCGCGAAGGCCGTAGCCGGAAGCAGGCCACCGAACCAGCCGTTGCCGATGTGGTAGGGCAGCGACATGCCGGTGTAGCGGATGCGGGTCGGGAAGAGTTCGACCAGCAGGGCGGCGATCGGGCCGTAGACCATCGTCACGTAGATGACGAGCACGGTGAGCACCGCGATGATCGTCGTCCAGTTGACGCTGGCCGGGTCCGCGACCATCGCGTAGGTGCCGCCGCCAGCGACCGTGTAGACGGCCATTTCGGTGGCAGCGCCCACTTCATCCTTGGTCAGCAGCTTGTCGGCGATGAGCTTTTCGGCCGGAACCATGGTCTTTTCGCCGCCGCGCACTGCGGCTGCATCGAGCGACAGTTCCGGGTTGGCGGTGACGAAGCCGTCAAGCTTGGCGTCCGGAACCTTTGCCGCACCACGAACCAGCGGATAGCCGGCATTGTGGAGCGCCATGTTGGTCTGCTTTTCGAAGGCGGCGTTGGCAGCCTTGGCACCATCGCCAGCAGCAACGGCGTCGTAGCTGTTGATCGTGGTGTCGCCGACCTTGACCGTCGCTGCCGTGCCCGCTGCTGCCGTCGTGACGACGTCATAGGGAACGGAGTTCTTGGTAAGGAACGCGGTTGCAATGTCGCACGAGGTCGTGAACTTCGCCGTGCCCGTCGGGTTGAACTGGAATTTGCAGTCGCCGGGAGCCGCGGTCACCGTTGCGCGAACGGTTGCCTGGGCTTGGGCGAGTGCAGGGTTACCGGCCCAGGTCAGTGCCTTGAACAGCGGGAAGTAGGTAAGCATGGCGAGCAGAAGGCCGGCCATGATGATCGGCTTGCGGCCGATCTTGTCGGAGAGCCAGCCGAAGAGCACGAAGAAGCCCGTGCCGAGGATGAGCGAAGCGGCAACCATGATGTTGGCCGACTGCGCGTCCACCTTCAGAACGCCGGTCAGGAAGAACAGCGCGTAGAACTGGCCGGAATACCAGACGACGGCCTGGCCGACGACGGCGCCGAACAGCGCGAGCAGGGCGATCTTGGCATTTTTCCACTGGCCGAAAGCTTCGCGCAGCGGTGCCTTCGAGGTCTTGCCCTCTTCCTTCATCTTCTTGAAGGCGGGCGATTCGTTCATCTTCAGGCGGATCCAGACGGAAATGCCGAGCAGAACGCAGGACAGCAGGAACGGAATGCGCCAGCCCCAGGCGGCGAAGGCTTCCTTGCCGAGCGCGAACTGCACGAGCAGGATCACCACCAGCGACAGGAACAGACCGAGCGTTGCCGTGGTCTGGATCCAGGAGGTGAAGTAGCCACGGCGTCCGTTCGGCGCGTGTTCGGCCACGTAGGTTGCAGCACCGCCATATTCGCCGCCGAGCGCCAGGCCCTGCAGCATGCGCAGCACGATGAGCAGGATCGGCGCGGCAATGCCGATCGAGGCAGCGCCGGGCAGGATGCCGACCAGGAAGGTCGACAGACCCATGATCAGGATCGTGACGAGGAAGGTGTATTTGCGGCCGACGAGGTCACCGAGGCGACCGAAGACCAGGGCGCCGAACGGGCGAACCAGGAAGCCGGCGGCAAAGGCCAGAAGCGCGAAGATGTTACGCGTCGTTTCCGGGTAGGAACTGAAGAAGGTCGCGCCGATGTAAACGGCGAGCGAACCGTAGAGATAGAAATCGTACCATTCGAAGACGGTACCGAGCGACGAGGCGAAGATGACCTTCTTCTCCTCGCCGGTCATCGGACGCGTTTTTGCGTCGTCCGCTGTCGCGACATTTGCCATTTTGTTTATCCTCCACTCCAAAACAGCCTGTTGGAGCGCCCATTGGCAGGTCCGGCATTCCTCCCGAGAATGGCCGGACGTGGTGCGCCTGGTGAAGAGGATGGCAGAAAACAACCGATGCAGGCAGAGATGCTTTCGGCTTATGACTTTCGTCTAATGCGGCGATCAATCGCGGCCGGACCGGAGAGCGTGCTGGCGCGCGGCTACGTCTTGACTCTTCCCCAAAACCGCGTAAGAGCAGCGACGAACGAGGAAATCACCACCATGCGACCGATCGGTCCAGCCATCGCTGCTTTGATCCTGCCGGCTCTTGCCGCGGGGCAGGATGTCGATTTTTCGTTCGCTTGCAAAACAACGGCCAAAACGACGACGAAAACCGTCTGACGTCTCTGGCCCTCCGCTCTCTCCCCGGTTTGGCCGGGGACAGGAACCCTCGCGGCAGGTCGCGCGGTTTCC
Organism: Ensifer sp. ZNC0028; assembly: GCF_000799055.1. Taxonomy (NCBI): domain Bacteria; kingdom Pseudomonadati; phylum Pseudomonadota; class Alphaproteobacteria; order Hyphomicrobiales; family Rhizobiaceae; genus Ensifer; species Ensifer sp. ZNC0028. The sequence continues at coordinate 12,761 of NZ_JTLA01000122.1, read as the reverse complement.
CCCTCACCCGACGAGGAGAGACAGAAAAGAGAGCTTAGATCATGGGTTTCAAGATTGCAGTCGCAGGCGCCACCGGCAATGTCGGCCGGGAGATGCTGAACATTCTTTCCGAACGCGGCTTTCCCGCGGATGAAGTGGTCGCCCTTGCTTCGGCCCGCTCCCAGGGCACGGAAGTTTCCTTTGGCGACAAGACCCTCAAGGTCAAGAACCTCGAAAACTACGACTTCTCCGACACCGATATCTGCCTGATGTCGGCCGGCGGTGCCGTATCGCTGAAGTACTCGCCGAAGATCGGCCAGCAGGGCTGCGTCGTCATCGACAACTCCTCGGCCTGGCGCTACGACGCCGAAGTGCCGCTGATCGTGCCGGAAGTGAACCCGGACGCGATCGCGCAGTTCACCAAGAAGAACATCATCGCCAACCCGAATTGCTCGACCGCCCAGCTCGTCGTCGCGCTGAAGCCGCTGCACGACCACGCCAAGATCAAGCGCGTCGTCGTCTCGACCTACCAGTCGGTTTCCGGCGCCGGCAAGGACGGCATGGACGAACTCTTCAACCAGACCCGCGCTGTCTTCGTTGCCGATCCGATCGAATCGAAGAAGTTCACCAAGCGCATCGCCTTCAACGTCATCCCGCACATCGACGTGTTCATGGAAGACGGCTACACGAAGGAAGAGTGGAAGGTTCTGGCCGAAACCAAGAAGATGCTCGACCCGAAGATCAAGGTGACCTGCACCGCCGTGCGCGTGCCCGTCTTCATCGGCCACTCGGAATCGGTCAACATCGAGTTCGAAAATGAGATCACCGCCGACGAAGCGCGCGACATCCTGCGCGAAGCGCCGGGTTGCCTGGTCGTCGACAAGCACGAGAACGGCGGCTACGTCACCCCTTACGAATGCGCCGGCGAAGATGCCACCTACATCTCGCGCATCCGCGAGGACGCGACCGTCGAAAACGGCCTCAACCTGTGGGTCGTCTCCGACAACCTGCGCAAGGGCGCTGCTCTCAACGCCATCCAGATTGCCGAGCTCCTGGTCAACCGTGGCCTGATCAAGCCGCGTAAGCAGGCTGCCTGAAAACGGCACTAGAACCATTCACTCCCGCCAGGCTCTTTCGGGCCTGGCGGGTTTCCTGTTTCACGAGGGGCCGATCCTTCCCGGATTCACGTGAAACCACGATAAAGTTACCTGCCGCTTGCGGGAGGTGACACGGCCGGCGAAGGCTGGCATTTTTAAGAGCAACGAGATTCGGGCTATGACGGGGTATTTCATGCACAGGGCGAAGTGCGCAGCAGTGGGGCTTGTCGCCCTGATTTCGACTGCAGTTTTTCCGGCGGTGGCATCTGCCGCCCAATGCGGCAATGACGGAAGCGGCTTTGAAGCCTGGGTGCAGAACTTCAAGCAACAGGCTTCCGGCAGCGGCATCAGCCCGCAGGTGCTCGACCGTGCACTCTCCGGCGTCTCCTACAACAAGGCGACGATCCGCGCCGACCGCGGCCAGAAGAGCTTCAAGCTGTCGCTGGACCAGTTCATGCAGAAGCGTGGCGGCCAGGTGATCATTTCCCGCGGCAAGAAGATGAAGCAGCAGAACGCTGCCCTCTTTGCCAGCATCGAGCGGCGCTACGGCGTACCGGCCGGCCCGCTGATCGCCATCTGGGGCATGGAAACCGGTTTCGGCGGCTTCATGGGCAAGGAGCACACGCTCTCGGCCGTTTCGACGCTCGCCTATGACTGCCGTCGCTCGGACTACTTCACCAACCAGCTTTACGCGGCCCTGCAGCTCGTGCAGCGCGGCGACCTGAGCCCGGATGCGCGGGGCGCGGCCCACGGCGAAATCGGCCAGACCCAGTTCCTGCCCGCCAACGTCCTGAAATACGGCGTCGATGGCGACGGCAACGGCCATGTCGACATGGTTCGCTCCAAGGCCGACGCGCTGGCGTCCACCGCCAACTTCCTGCGCGGCCATGGCTGGCAGCCGGGCGCCGGCTATCAGCAGGGTCAGGCGAACTTCGCCGCGATCCAGGGCTGGAATGCGGCAACCGTCTACCAGCAGGCGATCGCCATCATCGGCGCCGAGATCGACGGTCTCTAGGATTTGCGTCTTTCGGAACGATCAGCCGTTCCAACCAGACAAAAGGCCCGGTTCGAAAGAGCCGGGCCTTTTTGCTGAGCGATTACATTCCCGGGCGGGAGAAGTCACCGGTGACCGGGTCCATCACCCAGAGTTCGCCGGTCGAGATGTCGAACCACGCGCCATGCAGGTGGAGCTTGCCCTTGGCCTCGAGGATCTGGACGCAGGGGAACGTGCGCAGATTGGCAAGCGAGTTGCGGATCGAAACCCGCTCGAGCGCGCGCTGGCGCTCCGCCTGGGTCATCACGTCGTTGCTCTGGATCTGCTCGGCCGAGGGCTTCAGAAGATGCATCCAGCGTCCGATGAAATCGCCCGGCGACAGCGGCTCGGCATCGGGATCGAGTGCCGCCTTGATACCACCGCAGCGGCCGTGGCCCATGACGACGATGTCGCTGACGCGCAGCGACTGGACGGCGAACTCCAGCGCCGCCGACGTCGAGTGGTAATGCCCATCGGGCTCGTAGGGCGGCATGAGATTGGCGACGTTGCGCACGACGAAGAGTTCGCCGGGGCCGCTGTCGAAGATCGTTTCCGGCGCAGCGCGCGAGTCGCAACAGGCTATGACCATTGTCTTCGGCTTTTGCCCGGTTTCCGCCAGCGCCTTGTAGCGTTTCTGCTGCTCGCTGAAGCGACCGTTCATGAAATTGTGGTAGCCGTTCAGAAGATAGTCCGGAAAACGCTGCTGCTGCTTGTCCATCGATTGCTCCGCTCGTGCTTCAAGGCGGCATGGCCGGCTTTCGCCCACCCGCACCTCCGTGATGAAAATGATCGCGATCTAAAATTCAATCCACGATGCCATAGGGTGGCGGTCCGTGAACAGCTTCTTCACTTGCGCCGCATCTGATTCGGATGAACCAGCCGGCGCATCTGCACCATCGCCATGGGCGTCGAGAGGCTCGACGCGTCCTGCTCGATGGTCAATTCATCTGCGCCGCGCTTGACGCTCCGCGCGATGATCTCAAATACGCTCGCCGTCGCCATCTGCAAGGCGCGTTCCTCTGAAAGTCCTTCAAGGATCCGAGCGAGAAACACCGCCGCCAACAGGTCGCCCGTGCCGTTCGGCGGGTTTTCGACCAGGCGATGTTCGGCAAGCAGCGCGTGGTTGCCCGAGAGAAAAAGATTGCCGGTCCCGCCGCTCATCATCGGCACGGCGGACGTCACCAGCACGCGGGCCGGACCGAGGCCAAGCGCCGCGTCGAGGATCGCCGTGTTCGTCTCCAGCGTCGCGCCAGCAAGCCAGGCAAGCTCGTAGCGGTTCGGAGTCGCAAGATTTGCAAGCGGCAGCAGGCGGTCGCGAATGGCAACCGCCGTCGCTTCCGGCACATAGAGACCACCGGCATCGCCAACCACGGGGTCGCAGGCATAGATCAGCTTGGGATTGCGCTCCTTCAGCGCCGTCACCAGCCGCGCCACGGCTTCCGCCTGTCCGGCCGAGCCGAGATAGCCCGAAAGCACGGCGCGCACCTCTCCGGCCCAGGGTGCTGCAATGAGGTCATCGACCACCGCCCCGAAATCCTGATCGGAAATGGCGATCCGCGTCGAGCGGCCATGGCCCGGATGCCAGGGGAGGATGACGGTCGGCAGGGCCCAGACCGGATGCCCCAGGGTCTCCAGCGCGAAGACCACGGCCCTGTTGCCCACCTTGCCGCGCACGACATGGCTCGAGATGACGATGACGGCGCCGGGCAGGGAAGGCATTTCGGGCATCGACCAGTCCAATCCTACGATCTCGAAACTCTGTTCACCCGACTGTCACCGCCCTGTCAACAGCCGATGGCAGATAGGCTCCGGAGAAGCCTCTGGCGTTTTCGTGCTTTTTCTTCGATTTTCGAGCAATTTTCGCGAAATTACCTTCGATTTAAATGGATTTAAGCTGTTTTCACGTGAAATTCTCCGATTTTGGGCTCGATTTTGCCGAAATCAGCGTAAAAAGCGGTCGCCATTAGCCATGGTTCTGATAGGGTTTGGCCTATCATGAATGGGAGAGACTTCATGGGCGTGAAATACAATCCGAAGCGGGACAGACACATCGACGCAGCGAAGGCGGCCGCCATCAAACTGGGCGTCGAGGCGCTGGCGCCGGAGATCCTCTTCGGTGGGGCCAGCAACGATGACCTCGATCTCTATTCGGCGGACATGCTGGCGCTGACCGCAGCCCATGCGGCTCGTGAACTCGCCCGCTGGGATGGCGGCAAGCCGCAGGTTTCGGTCGAAGCCGTCGCCGGCATCGCGCCGGGTGGTACCGAGGTATCGGTCATCGCCGTAACCGAACGCAACATGCCGTTCCTCTATGACTCGGTCATGGGGGAAATCACCAGCACCCACCGTGACATTCACCTCGCGATCCATCCCATCCTGGTCAAGGAACCGGGCAAGCCGGCAAAGCTCTTCGATCCGGAAGAGGAAAGCGATCCGTCGCACCGCGTCAGCCATATCCAGATCCACCTGACCAAGCTTGCGCCCGTCGAGGCGGAGCAGCTCAGCAACCGCATCCGCGACGTGCTGGAGCAGGTCCACCAGACCGTGCACGACTGGCCGGCGATGACGACCTTGCTCGATCAGGCCATGTCGGAACTCGAAACCTACAACGCGACGCGCAAGAAGAGCGACCGCGACGAGGCGCTCGCCTTCCTTCGCTGGCTGCGAGACAACAACTTCACCTTCCTCGGCATGCGCGAATACACCTATTCGGGCAAGGGCGAGAAGGCAGCCGTCGAACGCGGCAAGGGCAGGGGCCTTGGCATCCTATCCAACCCGGATGTGCGCGTTCTGCGCCAGGGCAAGGACGCGGTGCTGACCACGCCTGAAATTCTCGCCTTCCTCGATGGCCCGGATTTCCTGATCGTCACCAAGGCCAACGTCAAGTCGGTCGTGCATCGCCGCGCCTACATGGACTATATCGGCGTCAAGCGCTTCGACGCCGACGGCAACGTCGCTGGCGAGTTGCGCATCGTCGGCCTGTTCACCTCCTCGGCCTACACCCGCCAGGCAGCTGAAATTCCGCTCCTGCGCCACAAGATCGAAAAGATTGTCGATCACTTCGGCTACGATCCGCAAAGCCATTCCGGCAAGATGCTGGCCAACACGCTGGAATCCTATCCGCGCGACGACCTGTTCCAGATCGATGTCGGCCTGCTGGCCGCCTTCTGCGAACAGATCAACGAACTCGGCGATCGGCCGCGCATCCGCGTGCTGCCGCGCATCGACCATTTCGACCGCTTCGTGTCGGTCATCGTCTTCGTGCCGCGCGAGCAGTACGATTCGGATGTTCGCGAAAAGATCGGCGACTATCTGAAGACGGTCTATGACGGCCGCGTCTCCGCCTATTACCCGGCCTTCCCGGAAGGCGGTCTCGCCCGCGTCCACTTCATCATCGGCCGCTCCGCCGGCAAGACGCCGCGCATTCCGCAGGCCAAGCTCGAAGAGGCCGTTCGCGGCATCGTCACCCGCTGGATCGACCGGTTTGACCTGCTTGCCCGCAAGGACGGTATCGAACTCGATGTCGACAATGCCTACCAGTCGTTCTTCACACCGGCTGAAGCCTATGCGGATCTCGCAGATATCGCCGCCTGCAAGGGGCCGGATCCGATCCGGATCGAGTTCTATCACTATCCCCGCACCGTTTCGCGGGCCGATACCGCCGAGCTCAAGATCTTCCACGCCAGCGAACCCGTGTCGCTGTCGCGTCGCGTGCCCTTGCTTGAAAACCTCGGCTTCCGGGTGATCAGCGAACAGACCTACGACATCGGCGTCAACGCCCACGGCGAAGAGAAGCGCAAGGTCGTGCTGCACGACATGGAGCTCATCCACCGCGACGGCCACGCGCTGAACCTTGAAAAGTCCGGACCGGCGCTCGAAGAAGCGTTCCTCGCCGCCTGGAACGGCACGACCGAGGACGACAACTTCAACCGGCTGGTCCTGCTTGCGGGCCTCAATGCCCGTGAGGTGACGGTGTTGCGCGCCTATGCCCGCTATTTGCGCCAGGCGGGTATCACCTACTCGCAGGGCTATATCGCCGACACGCTGAACAAGTATCCGGCGATCGCCGCCGACATCTTCAAGCTGTTCGTGACCCGCATGGATCCGAAGCTCGAGGAAAAGCCGCGCGCCAAAAAGTGCAACGCGCTGCTGTCGGCGATCGAAGACGCGCTCTCGGCCGTTCCGAGCCTCGACGAGGACCGGATTCTGCGCCGCTACGTCAACGCGATCGAAGCAACGCTCCGGACCAACTACTTTCAGCATGACGCCGACGGCAAGCCGCGCGCGGTCCTCGCCTTCAAGCTGGACCCGAAGCAGCTCGACGGCCTGCCGGAACCGCATCCGTTCCGCGAAATCTTCGTCTACGGCACCGAGGTCGAGGGCGTGCACCTGCGCTTCGGCAAGGTCGCCCGCGGCGGCCTTCGCTGGTCGGACCGCGCCCAGGACTACCGCACGGAAGTGCTCGGCCTCGTCAAGGCGCAGCAGGTGAAGAACGCCGTTATCGTGCCCGTTGGCGCCAAGGGCGGCTTCTATCCGAAGCTGCTTCCGGTGGGCGGCACCCGCGACGAGGTCTTCAAGGCCGGTACCGAAGCCTACAAGACCTTCATCCGCACGCTTCTGTCGGTCACCGACAATATCGTCGGCCAGGACGTCGTGCCGCCGGCCGACACGCAGCGCCATGACGGCGACGATCCCTACTTCGTCGTTGCCGCCGACAAGGGCACCGCGACCTTCTCCGACACGGCCAACGGCCTGGCGCAGGAAGCAGGCTTCTGGCTCGACGACGCCTTCGCATCGGGCGGTTCGGCCGGTTACGACCACAAGAAGATGGGCATCACCGCCCGCGGCGCCTGGGAAACCGTCAAGCGACACTTCCGCGAGATGGACATCGATATCCAGACGACGCCCTTCACCGTTGCCGGCGTCGGCGACATGTCGGGCGACGTCTTCGGCAACGGCATGCTGCTCTCCGAAAAGATCCGCCTGATCGCCGCCTTCGATCACCGCGACATCTTCATCGATCCGTCGCCGGATATCGATGCCTCCTTTGCCGAGCGTAAGCGCATGTTCGACCTGCCGCGTTCGAGCTGGCAGGACTATGACCGCAAGACGCTTTCGGACGGCGCGATGATCATCTCGCGTGCCGAGAAGTCGGTGACGCTGACGCCTGAGGCGATGGCCGCCATCGGCCTCGACAAGCAGAAGGCAACGCCCTTCGAGATCATGAACGCGATCCTGAAGAGCCAGGTCGACCTGCTCTGGTTCGGCGGCATCGGCACCTATGTGCGCGGCAGCAACGAAACGGACGCCGAAGTCGGCGACCGCGCCAACGACGCCATTCGCGTGGCGGCCGAAGAGGTCCGCGCCCGCGTTATCGGCGAGGGCGCCAACCTCGGCGTTACCCAGAAGGGTCGCATCGGCTTCGGCCTCAACGGCGGCCGCTGCAACTCGGATGCCATCGACAACTCGGCGGGCGTCAACTCCTCCGACGTCGAGGTCAACATCAAGATCGCGCTTGCGTCTGCCATGCGCGACGGTCGCCTGACCCGTCCGAAGCGCAACACGCTGCTCGCCTCGATGACCGAGGAAGTGGGCCACCTCGTGCTGCGCAACAACTACGAGCAATCGCTGGCGATCTCGCTGACCGCCATGCAGGGGCTTGGCAACCGCACGACACTTGGCCGGCTCATGACTCGCCTCGAGGCCGACGGCCATCTCAACCGCAAGGTCGAGACGCTGCCGACCGACCAGGCGATGACCGAGCGTTACCAGGCGGGCAAGCCTTTGACCCGCCCGGAAATCGGCGTGCTGCTCTCCTACTCCAAGCTCGTTCTCTTCGATGAGCTGATTGCGAGCGAGCTGCCCGACGATCCGTACTTCACGGCGACGCTTGAGCGTTACTTCCCGGGCAAGATGCGCAAGGCCTATGCCGGCGACATCCACGGCCACCGCCTGCGCCGGGAAATCATCGCGACGATCCTCGCCAACGAGGTCATCAACCGCGGTGGCCCGGCCTTCGTCTCGACCCTGACGGACGCCACCGGCTTCCTCTCGGCCGACGTCGTCAAGGCGGCGGTGCTGGCGCTCGACGGTTTCGATCTGCCGCGGATCTATGACGAGATCGACGCGCTCGACAACAAGATCAGCGGGAGCCTGCAGAACATCCTCTACCAGGAAGTGGGCCGCATCTTCACGCTCGTCACCGAGCGGACGCTGCGCACCCATGCGGCGACTGGCTCGGTGTCCGAGGCCGTATCGCGCCTCGGCGATGGCCTGCAGAAGCTGCGCGCGACCATGCGCACTGCAGTCTCCGGCGAGAGCGCCGAGGAAGCCCGGTTGAAGACGGCTGCCTTCGTCGAGGGCGGCGTCCCCGCCAAGCTCGCCGAGGAAATCTCGGAACTGGCGCTGATGACGCTGGTGCCCGAGATCATGCAGATTGCCGCGGAAACCGGCGAGACGCTGAGCCGCACGGCGCAAGGCTACTTCGCCGTGACCGACACGCTGCGCATCAACCGCCTGCTGGCGGCGTCCGATCGCGTTCCGGCAACGGAGCAGTTCGAGGCCATGGCTCTGTCTCGCGCCGTATCCGATATCGCCGCTGCCCGGCGCGATATCACCGCGGCGGCCCTGCGCGAGCAGAAGAAGGAGCGCAATCCGGTTGCCGCCTGGGAAGAAAGCGAACGCGTTCGCGTCGCCCAGGCGACCGGCCAGTTGCGCCTTCTGACCGAGAAGGGTGAAACGACGCTTGCCAAGATCACCGTTGCTGCGGGTCTCCTCAACGACCTGGCACGCGGCAGGGCGAAGTAACGGACAAAAATGCGGGCAGTTTTTTCGCCCGCATCCGGTTCCAGACCTTTTGGAATCGGTTCAATTGAAGATAGGCTGCGCCGCGCGTTCGAGGGGACGCGCGGCGCAGTCGTTTCGGGAGGGGACTTTGCAGATTTCGGCCGAGCGGACTGAAGACCAGCCACGTACGTCCCGTGCGGGCATTGCCGGCTGGATGCTGTTCGACTGGGCGGCACAGCCCTTCTTCACCGTCATCACCACCTTCATCTTCGGCCCCTATTTCGTATCGCGGCTGACGGAGGACCATGCGGTCGGCCAGGCGATGTGGGGCTACACGCTCACGGTTTCGGGCATCATCATCGCGGTTCTTTCGCCGGTGCTTGGCTCGATCGCCGACGCCACCGGGCCGCGCAAGCCCTGGATCGCCTTCTTCGCCGTCATCAAGATCGGATCGCTGGCAATGCTCTGGTTCGCGGCCCCCGGCTCGCCGATCCTCTATCCGGCGATCTTCATGATCCTTGCGACGGTCGCGGCCGAGTTCTCGATCGTCTTCAACGATTCGATGATGCCCCGGCTGGTCCCGGAGAAGGACGTGGGACGCATTTCCAACATCGCCTGGGGGCTCGGCTATCTCGGCGGCATGATCGTGCTGATCGCCGTCGTGGCTCTGCTTGCCGGAAGTCCTGAGACCGGCAAGACGGCCCTTGGCATCGACCCACTGTTCGGCCTTGATCCGGCAAAGGGGGAGGATGCGCGCATCACCGGACCGATCTCCGCTGTCTGGTACCTCGTCTTTATCCTACCGATGTTCCTGTTCACGCCCGATGCCACCAAGGCGGCGATGTCGCTCGGCAAGGCAACCGTCACTGGCCTCAGGGAACTCAAGGGCACGCTCGTCGAGCTTCGCGAAAGGCGCGGGATCCTGCGCTTCCTGATCGCGCGCATGATCTTCCAGGATGGCGTCAATGGTCTGCTGGCGCTCGGCGGCACATTCGCGGCCGCAATGTTCGCGTGGCAGACCCTGGAACTCGGCGTCTACGGCATCATTCTCAACGTCGTCGCGATCGGCGGCTGCCTCTGTGCGAGCTGGCTGGATGCGCACCTTGGCTCCAAGGTGATCGTCACCGCCAGCCTGATCTGCTTGACGATTGCCACGATCGGCATCGTCTCGACGGGCCCAGGCTTCACGCTCTTCGGGCTGCTGCCGCTGTCGATGGAAGATACCGGCGGCCTGTTCGGCACCGCCGCCGAAAAGGCCTACATTCTCTACGGCCTGCTCGTCGGCGTCGCCTTCGGCCCCGTTCAAGCCTCGTCGCGCTCCTATCTCGCCCGCAGCGTCAGCCTCGACGAGGCCGGTCGCTACTTCGGCCTCTATGCGCTGTCCGGTCGCGCCACCTCGTTCCTCGCTCCCGCATCCGTTGCGACGATCACGCTTGCCACCGGCTCGGCAAGGATCGGCATGATGGCGCTCATCGCCTTTCTGGTCGTCGGGCTGCTGGTCCTTCTGCGCACGCCCTATCCGGCCGATGACGGGCGCAAAAAAGCCGCCGCATCCTGGGGACGCGACGGCTTCTGACTTTCCGGGCATCCGGGAAGAGCGCGTGGCGCTCTTCCCGAACGAACTCAGTGGCGGAAGTGGCGCATGCCGGTGAAGACCATGGCGACGCCATGCTCGTTCGCAGCCGCAATCACCTCTTCGTCACGCATGGAGCCACCGGGCTGGATAACAGCCGTGGCACCCGCCGCAATCGCCGAGAGCAGACCATCGGCAAACGGCAGGAAGGCTTCGGAGGCAACAGCCGAGCCCTTGGTAAGCGGTGTAGCAAGACCCAGTGCCTTGGCGGCTTCTTCGGCCTTGATCGCGGCAATACGGGCGGAATCGACGCGGCTCATCTGGCCGGCGCCGATACCGGCGGTCTGCCCGTCCTTGGCGTAAACGATGGCGTTCGACTTCACGTGCTTGGCCACCTTGAAGGCGAACTTCATGTCTTCAAGCTCCTGCGCCGTCGGCGCGCGCTTGGTGACGACCTTGAGTTCGAGGTCCTCGACCATGCCGTTGTCGCGCGTCTGCACGAGCAGGCCGCCCGAGACGGTCTTGGCGGCAAGGCCCGGGATGCGCGGGTCCGGCAGGCCGCCGGTCGCAAGCAGGCGCAGGTTCGGCTTGCGCGCAATCACTGCCTTGGCTGCGTCGCTGACAGCAGGCGCGATGATCACTTCGGTGAAGAGCTTGACGATCTCTTCGGCCGTCTCGGCGTCGAGCTCCTGGTTGAGCGCGATGATGCCGCCGAAGGCCGAGGTGGAGTCGCAGGCAAGCGCCCGGCGATAGGCTTCGGCAAGCGTCGGAGCAGTCGCAACACCGCAAGGGTTGGCGTGCTTGATGATGGCGACAGCCGGTGCCTTCTCGGGCAGGAACTCGGCCACCAGCTCGAAAGCCGCATCCGTGTCGTTGATGTTGTTGTAGGAGAGCTGCTTGCCCTGCAGCAGCGTCGCGGTGGCGACACCCGGGCGGTTCTCGCCGGTCAGGTAGAAGCCCGCCTTCTGGTGCGGGTTCTCGCCGTAGCGCATCTCTTCCTTCAAGACGCCGCCGATCACCCGGTGGCGCGGCATCGGCGTGTCGAGCGCTTCGGCAAACCAATTGGAAATGGCGGCGTCGTAAGCCGCGGTGCGGGCATAGGCCTTGGCGGCCATCTTCTGGCGGAAGGCATAGGTCGTCTTGCCGGAAGCAAGCTCTTCGAGCAGCACCGGATAGTCGGCCGGATCGGTGACGATCGTCACATAGGCATGGTTCTTGGCCGAAGCGCGGATCATGGCCGGACCGCCGATATCGATGTTTTCGACGGTTGTCGGATAGTCGCCGCCCTTGGCCCGGACTTCCTCGAAGGGATAGAGGTTGATGATCGCAAGATCGATGGCGGTGATGCCGTGGGTCGACATGGCGGCAACGTGATCCGCATCGTCGCGGATCGCCAGGAGGCCGCCGTGAACGCCCGGATGCAGCGTCTTCACGCGGCCGTCCATGACCTCAGGGAAACCGGTCAGCTCGGAAACGTCGCTCACCGGCAGGCCGGCCTCGGAGAGCGCCTTGTGCGTGCCGCCCGTCGAAACGAGCCGGATGCCCTTCTCGTTAAGAGCGCGCGCGAGCTCGACGACACCCGTCTTGTCGGAGACGGAGAGGAGGGCGGTGCGGACCGTAACCTCGTTCGGGGCGGGGATTTTCTTGGAGGCGACAGCCACAACCATGCTCCTTTGGCGGCGCCGGACGCCCCGGGAGGAAGCTCCGGCGGTTGAGATGGCTGCCCGTTAGCATAGCTTGCCGGGCGAAGGAACCTCGCCGGGCCTGAAGATCGCGATGAATTTGGATCGGATCGATCCAAATTCATCAATGCGACCGTTCCTGAAACGTGACCGGAAAACCTGAGGCGCTTTCCTGCGTGCGCCTGACCTCAAGACAGGCGGCTCAGTTGGCGCGCGAAAACGTCCACTGGATCTCCGGCTGCTGCGCGATCGCAAAGGTCACCGTCAGCTGCTGCGAGGCCCGGATACCCGAGGGATCGGCAAAGAAGATATCCTCCTCGACTGCAAGCTCGCCGTCCTGGCAGGCAAACAGCCAGATCTCGCCGTCGGGCGCCGTCAGGAAGATCTCGCGCGCGCTGTTCTGGCGAATGGCGACTGCGGGGTGAATGTGGAATCGTGCTACGGCAACCCCCGTATCGCCTGCCTCAGGGTCGCTGCCGTCTGTGCGCGACAGCCGGTCGCGGCCGCGGATCATGCGGCCGCCGTTCAGGACGCCGATGCCACGCTCGTGAACGAGGCCGAAGGCGGAAAGGTAGCCGTCATGGCTTGCCGTCACCGACTCGAGCCCGCCC
>NZ_JTLA01000121.1:0-6330 GCF_000799055.1 Ensifer sp. ZNC0028 | reverse complement strand
GCCGACCTTTCCCGTCGAGCCGATGCCGACGCGGCTCGGCGAGATCGTTCGTTTCGTCCGGCAGGCCTGTGCGGAGGCCGAGGCGGCAGGGCTCGGTTGGCAGGCGGCCATGAACGGCCTGCGCCGTCGGGCGCGGTCGCTGTGGCAGGCGCTGCCCGAGGAAGAGAAACACCGCTTCAACAGGCACCTTCGCTCGATCTACGACAGCCACCGCAACCGCCTGCCGGCACCCCTCTACCTGCGTCTTCGGCAGGAGTTAGCGAGCGAGCGGACAGTGCTGCGCAAGGGCTGGGCCGGCCGGCGCCGTCCGGAAGGGTTGATGGTGCGCTTTGCCGGTGAAAGCGAGGAGACGCTGATGTCAGCCGATCAGGTGATCGATTGTCGCTGCTCGGCGCCAGATCTTCAGGCGCCGTTGATGCAGAGCCTTTTTTCCGGCGGCCTTGCCGAACCCGACGAACTCGATCTCGGCATAGCCGTCAGCCCGGCGGGTGAAGTGCTTTCCGGCGGAGGTCCGACGCGCAATCTCTACGCGATCGGGCCGCTCGGCGTCGGCAGCCTGCCCGACATCGATCTGGTGCCGGAGATCGTCACGCAGACCTATGCCGCGGCGCGATTGATCGCGACCCGCAACCGGGTCACTCTGAAAACCGGCTGACGCTTGCCGCTTACCGCCGCGTTGCCCAGGGTACGAGCCAGCGCTCGATCAGGCGTGCCGCCAGTTCGAACAGGAAGGCGACGGCAGCGATGACGACGATGCCGGCGATCACCACGTCGGTCACAAGAAACTGGGCGGCGGACTGGATCATGAAGCCGAGGCCCCGGGTTGCGGCGACGAGTTCGGCAGCCACCAGCGTCGACCATCCGGCACCGAGCGCGATGCGGGTACCCGTGAGGATCGAGGGCAGGGCGCTCGGCACGATGACATGGCGCAGGACCTGAAGGCGCGACGCGCCGAAGGAGCGCGCCGCGTTGACGTGATCGGCCGATGCGGAACGGACGCCCGTTGCCGTCGAAAGGATGACCGGCGGAAGCATGGCCAGGGCAATCACCGCGATCTTCGATGCCTCGCCGATGCCGAGCCAGATGATCACCAGGGGCAGATAGGCAAGCGGCGGCAGCGGCCGCAGGAACTCGACGATCGGATCGAGTATGCCCTTGCCGACACGGCTCGCTCCGATGGCAAGGCCGGCGGGAACGCCGATGATGAGGGCGACGGCAAGCGCGCCGAAGATCCGCAGCAGGCTGGCGCCGACGTGCTCAGCGAGCGTCGCATCGACAAAGCCGGTGACGGCAAGGCTCCGCAGTGCCTGGTAGACGGCGACCGGTGACGGCAGGAACAGTGGCGAGACGAGGGTATAGCTGGAGGCAAGGCTCCAGAGGAAAAGCAGTGCCGTGATCGTCGCGAGCGAAATCCAGACAAGCGGCAACGGCGGTCGCTCGGCGCTCTGTTCCCGGTGCTCATCCACGTGGCGCGCCGCCGGCATGATCGGCGGCAGGCCTTCAGCCGAGATGCTCATGCGGCAATTCCTTCTTCTTCGGCATGGATGAGCACGGTCAATTCGTCCTGCAGGTGGCGAAAAGCGGCTGAGCTGCGGATTTCCGAAAGCGGCGTCCCGGCGAGGTGATCGCGGCCGAAGGCCGTGAAGATTTCGCTGGTGATCCGGCCGGGGTTGGGGGCAAGCACGATGACGCGCGTTGCGAGCAGCAGCGCCTCCTCGATGCTGTGGGTGATCAGGAGGGCACCGACGCGGTTCTGTTGCCAGATGTCGAGAAGAAAGCCCTGCATACGGCTTCGGGTCAGGGCGTCGAGCGCGCCAAGCGGCTCGTCCATCAACAGAAACTTCGGGCTGGAGGCAAGCGCGCGGGCGATGCCGACACGCTGTCGCATGCCGCCCGACAGTTCCCAGACATGCCGCTCGGCTGCATCGCTGAGCCCCACCTGGTCGAGAAGAGTTCGGGCCCGCTCAAGCCGATCCGCTCTGGACAAACCGCGCAGGCGCAGGGGAAAGGCGACATTGTCGAGGGCCGTCAGCCACGGATAAAGGGCATCGTCCTGAAACACGACGGCGCGCTCTGCGCCGGGGCCGGTGACCGGCGCGCCATCGAGCCGAATACGCCCGCCGCTTGGTTTCACGAAACCCGCCGCCAGATTGAGAAGGCTGGTCTTGCCGGAACCGGAGCGTCCGATGACGACGACGAATTCGTCGTGGCCGATCGACAGATCGATTGACGCAAGCACCGGCGTGTTGCGGCCGGCATCGGCTCCATATCGCAAGGTGACATTCTCAAGCGAGAGGACGGACATGCTGTTCTCCTGGCATACTGCCGTGTGCCCGCCCGAAGATTTCATCCGGGCGGGCAGCAATTGAGTGAACGTCAGAACGAGAGCTTTGCCGCTTCCTGCGCCCAGCGGGCGGAAACGTAAGGCGCGTAGTCGGGAAGGACTGCCGGGATCTTGCCCTGTTCGAGCAGGAAGGCCGAGGTCTGGGCGATCGCCTTGACTGTCGCGCCGCCGAGGAGATCGGCACTCGCCTGTTCTTCGAGCGACGGGAAGTAATAGCCCTTGAGCAGGTTCGGCACCTCCTCAGGCTTTGCGCCGGTGAGCCGTGCGATCTTCTCGGCCTGAGGCGAGCCTGCGCTCCAGGCTTCCGGCTTGGCGCGGTAATCGGCATAGGCGTCGCCGGTCACCTTGACGAATCCGGTGACGATTTCAGGATGTTCATCGGCAAACTTTTTGCTGACGATCCAGGCGTCGAAGGTCGGTCCGCCCCATTTCGCGACGTCGCTCGATGTCGCAAGCACGGTTGCGGTCTTCTTGATTTCGGACAGAACCGGATCCCAGACATAGGCGCCATCGATATCACCGCGCTGCCATGCAGCGGCGATCTCCGGCGGCCTGAGGTTGAGGATCTCGACCGACTTCGGATCAACATTCCAGTGTTTCAAGGCGGTGAGCAGGCTGTAATGCGCCGTCGAGACGAAGGGCGTTGCAATCTTCTTGCCGGCAAGCTCTTCCGGCTTGTCGATGCCCTTGACCGCCAGTGCCTCGGCGTCACTGATCAGGCCGACGACGAAGATGGTTTCGAGCGGGATCTGGCGGCTCGCGGCGGCAGCAAGCGGCGAGGATCCGACATAGCCGATGTCGATCGACCCGGACGCAAGGGCCGCAATGACATCGGCCCCACCGTCGAACTTCTGCCAGGTGATCTTGGCGCCGGTCACCTTCTCATAGGTTCCGTCTGCCTGCGGCACGCGCGATGGTTCGACGATCGGCTGGTAGCCGATGGTCAGCGTCGTTTCGTTTGCATGGGCCGGAAGGGAAAACTGGCTTGCGGCCAAGAGGGCGACACTGGCGGCAAGAAGGATGCGTCTGCGGATCGTCATCGTATGCTCCTCAACGGGTTGCGGCTTCCTCGGGAAGTCCTGACGTTATGTTGATTAAAAGCATGGATTTTATATAGATAAATTATTCCGCTTTTTGCCGCTTTGCAGAGAGTGCTTTCCAAAATCGAAATCTCTGGCGGCGCGCTGTGCCATGCAGGAATGCAGCGTCAGAACTGCACGCCGCCGTAGCGGCCGTTGTGGTAGACGATCGGTTCGCCTGTCCCGGCCGTAATCGCCACCACCCGGCCGAGGATGATCGCATGGCTATGGCGCTCGATGATCTCCTCGACCTCGCAATCGATGGCGGCGAGCGCGCCGGCAAGCGCCGATGCGCCGCTGGCAAGCCGGATCCATTCAGCGCCATCGTAGCGGGCCGGACCCTTGGCGCCGTCGACACCGGAGAAGCGCTCGGCGACCCTCTGCTGCTCGCGCGACAGAAGGTTGACGCAGAAATGCCGGTAGCGCTCGATGACCGGCCAGGTGGAGGACGTGCGGTTGATGTTGACGATCATGGTCGGCGGATCGACGGCGAGTGCTGTGGCGGAGGTCACGGTAGCGCCGGTGCGCTCCTCACCTATCCCCGCGGTGATGACGGAGACGCCACCTGAGAAGTTGCGCATGGCCGCCTTCAGCGCCGGCGTGGTGATCGACCCGTAGCCATTGGCGGTCGGAACGATGGCATCGAATGCGGGAGAAGCGGCAAGCGCGATGGTCATGGCCAAATCCTCGAAAAATTTAAATCTAATTCCCGGTTGCCGACAGCTGATCCGGGAAAAATTTTTCCTCATATCAAGGATGATCGTCCGAATTCTTATTGTCAATAAATTTTATAGAGTTTATGCTTTTTGCCAATCGAGGAGCCTTCTGGGCTGCCTCCGAAAGGAACCTGTGAGGAGGCCTGCGCGAATGGGAATTGTGCCCAACGAAATCCCCGAGAAGATCCCGGAAAAGATCAATGTGCTCTGGTTCCTGCCGACTCACGGCGACAGTCGCTACCTCGGAACCACGCGTGGCGGGCGAAACGTTGATCTCAACTATCTCAAGCAGGTCGCGCAGGCCGCCGATACGCTCGGCTATTATGGCGTGCTCATCCCGACGGGGCGGAGCTGCGAGGACAGCTGGGTGGTTGCCTCAGCGCTGGCACCGCTCACCGAAAAGCTGCGGTTCCTGATCGCGGTTCGGCCTGGCCTGCTCTCGCCGACGCTCGCGGCCCGCATGACGGCGACGCTGGACCGTCTCTCGGGCGGGCGGCTGCTGATCAACGTCGTAACCGGCGGCGATCCGATCGAAAACAAGGGCGACGGCATTCATCTGGCGCATGGTGAACGCTACGAGGTGACCGAGGAATTCCTGAACATCTACAAGGCGGTGCTTCGCGGAGAAGAAGTCGATTTCAAGGGAAATCACTTCGACATCGAAGGCGGCAAGCTCCTGTTCCCGTGCGCGCAACAGCCCCACCCGCCGCTTTATTTCGGCGGCTCTTCCGGCAAGGGGCAGGAGGTGGCAGCGCGCACGATCGACAAGTACCTGACCTGGGGCGAACCGGTCGAGGACGTCGCCAAGAAGATCGCCGAAGTTCGCGCCCTGGCCGATGCCGAGGGCAGGGCGGTCACGTTCGGTATCCGTCTTCATGTCATCGTTCGCGAGACCGCAAAGGAAGCCTGGCAGGCGGCCGACGAACTGATACAATATGTGGACGACGAAACGATTGCCGCCGCACAGAAGGTGTTCGAGCGCATGGATTCGGTTGGTCAGAGCCGCATGAGCCGCCTGCATGGCGGCCGGCGCGATAAGCTCGAAATCGCTCCCAATCTCTGGGCCGGCGTGGGCCTGGTGCGCGGAGGGGCAGGCACGGCGCTCGTCGGCGATCCCGATCAAGTCAAAGCGCGCATGGAAGAATACCGACAAGTCGGCATCGACAGCTTCATCCTGTCCGGTTATCCGCATCTCGAAGAGGCCTATCGCTTCGGCGAACTGGTACTGCCGCATCTGCCGCTGGCCCACGCCATCCCGGCGAGGGAGACGTCGATCAACACCGGGCCGTTCGGCGAAACCATCGCCGGCGATCATCGCCCGAAGCTGAAGGTTTCCCAGTCGTGACAGCTGTGCGGCGAACGGTCATTGCCATCGTCGGCGGCGGTTTCACCGGCGCGGTGGTCGCGGCAAGCCTTGCGCGCAATGCCGCCAGCGACGGCGCAGCCATCGTGGTCTTCGAGCCGCGAGACTGTCTGGGTGCCGGACTTGCCTACGACACCGGCAATCCCGCCCATCGCACCAATGTGCCCGCTGCCCGCATGAGCCTCGTTCCCGATGATCCCGACAACTTTCTGAACTGGCTGGAGGCCAATGGCGAGCCGTGCGGCGACCCGGAGGCGAGGGCAGCCGACGGCCATCTCTATGTGCGGCGGGCGGTGTTCGGGCGGTATGTCGGCGCGTTCGTCGCGCCGTTCGTGCGGAGCGGCAAGGTCATGCACCGGCGCGAGCGCATCACTCGTATCGAGCGGCGTGGAATGCGCTGGAAGCTGACCTCCGATGCCGGGACGGACCTTTTGGCCGATATCGTCGTGATCGCCACGACGCATCCCTCGCCTTGTGCGCCGAAGAGCATTGCGCAGGCGCTCGAAGGCCATCCGCGTTTCGTCACTGATACCACCGTTGCCGGCTCCCTTGCCTGCCTTCGTCCCGATGATGACGTTCTGGTGCTTGGAAACGGCCTGACGGCGGCGGATGTGATTGCGTCGCTGAGGCTCGCCGACCACCGCGGCTCGATCGTCGCCCTGTCGCGCCGCGGCCTTCGCTCGCGCGGCCATGCGGGAAAAGCGCAGGAACCCTTCGGCGATTTCGTCAGCAACCCGGCGCGAACCGCGCTCGAGCTTCTTCGACGCGTGCGCCTGGCGGTGCGGCAGGCCGCTTTGGCGGGGCTCAGCTGGCATGCGGTTTTCGATG
>NZ_JTLA01000120.1:0-16745 GCF_000799055.1 Ensifer sp. ZNC0028 | reverse complement strand
CGTTGTTGCCGCGGCCGCCGCGGCCCTTGGCCGGACGCGCCTGGTCGGCCGGAGCCTCGCCGCTGGCAACGGCAATGTTGATGCCCATCAGCTTCTCGATGTCGCGCAGCAGGCGGATTTCGTCCGGCGCGCAGAAGGCGATGGCGATGCCGTCGCGGCCGGCGCGCGCGGTGCGGCCGATGCGGTGAACATAGGCATCCGGCACTTCCGGCAGGTCGTAGTTGTAGACGTGGGTAACGCCGGGAATGTCGATGCCGCGGGCAGCGACGTCGGTTGCGACCAGCACGCGGATTTCGCCGTCACGGAAGGCCTTGAGCGCGCGCTCGCGCTGGCCCTGGCTCTTGTTGCCGTGGATCGAGGCGGCCTTGAAGCCGACGTGGTCGAGATGCTTCATCAGCTTCTCGGCGCCGTGCTTGGTGCGGCTGAAGATCAGCGACAGGC
The DNA here is from genome assembly GCF_000799055.1 of Ensifer sp. ZNC0028. Lineage (NCBI taxonomy): Bacteria > Pseudomonadati > Pseudomonadota > Alphaproteobacteria > Hyphomicrobiales > Rhizobiaceae > Ensifer > Ensifer sp. ZNC0028. Next base: position 16,304 of record NZ_JTLA01000120.1, on the reverse strand, counting down.
CGTCCGGGTTGTCGGTCAGCGACTTCTTGAGGATCTGCGTCTTCAGGTCCTTGCCGGGCACGAAGTGCACGTACTGTTCGACCTTGTCGGCAGCCTTGCCCGGAGGCGTGACTTCGACCTTGACCGGGTTGGTCAGGTACTCGCCGGCGAGCTCGGCGATCTGCTTCGGCATGGTGGCCGAGAAGAGCAGCGTCTGGCGGTTCTTCGGCACCAGCTTGGAGATCTTGCGCAGGTCGTGGATGAAGCCGAGGTCGAGCATCTGGTCGGCCTCGTCAAGCACCAGGTAGCGGCCCTGCGTCAGCGTCACGGCCTTGCGGGCGACGAGGTCGAGCAGGCGGCCGGGGGTGGCGACCAGGATGTCGACGCCGCGGGCAAGCTGCTCGGTCTGCTTGTTGATCGAAACGCCGCCGACGACGACGCCGACCTTGATCGGCGACTTCTTCACGAACAGCTTGAGGTTGGCGGCGATCTGGTTGACCAGTTCACGGGTCGGTGCCAGCACCAGCGCGCGGATGTTGCGCGGATCGGGACGCCGGCTTTCGGCGACCAGCTTTTCGATCATCGGCAGGCCGAAGGCAGCGGTCTTGCCGGTGCCGGTCTGGGCGAGGCCGATGAGATCGTTGCCCTTCAGCACCAGCGGAATGGCCTGTGCCTGGATCGGGGTCGGCTTTTCGAAGCCGTTGGCAGACAGGGTTTCCAGAATGTGCTCGGAGAGGCCGAGATCTTTAAAGGTGGACAAATGCATATACCTTTTGGGGGCGCCAAACGCATTCGCCGGAACCGCGTTGTTGCTGTTCCGGTGTCGTTCGGCGTCAAGAACCCCGCGTGAATTGGGAACTTGTGGGTTGAATTAAGTCGTCAAGCGCCTGTGCTGTGCCGCCTATTGCGGTGATATGTGCGCTATCCTTCTTCACGGCTTTCTATGTCTGCCGAGGGCGCGCTCACGCGGCGGCCGGAAGGTGACGCTGGGCACCATGTCGTTGGTTTGGACGAAAAAGTCAAGGTCCATCTTTTCGCAGGTGCGAAATGAGATCTACTCAAGCGCGAGATCGAAGCCCGCTTCGGCTGCTTCCTGGCCGTTGACGAGGATGACGATCCGGTGTGCGCCGGGGTAGTATTTGCGGGTGGTGATCGGCCGGATCGCATGGCGTTTCTCGATCTCGATCGAGGCGCCGGGGGCAAGCGTCGCCGACGTCCACTTGAACACTTTCGGCGAGGTTGCGCCGTTTGCCTTGCGGTGGTGCACGGCGTAGTCGATCATCACTTTCTGGCTCGTCTAGGCGTCATGGCTGACGGCGAGACGCAGGCCGAGACTTTCGCCGAGCACGATGTCCGAACGATCGAGCGAAAAGCGGGCATTGATGCCTGCCGGGGGCGCAAAACCGAAATTGCCGAGCGCGTCCGCGTGGCCCTGCTTCAAAAGCGTGCGCGAGGCGTGGCGTAGAAGCTGGCGGCGCTCCGGCGATGCGTCGCCGATATGCTCGGCGACGAAAGCGGCCACCAGGTCGGGATGGTCCTTGGCGATGTCGTTGAGGCTGTTGGCAACCGAGCGGCGCACATAGTCCTCGGGGTCGTCGAGGAGGGCCGTCAGGATCGGCAGGATCGGCTGCGGATCGCGAATGAGCTGCGGCAGCCGCATCGCCCAGGGCAGGCGCGGGCGGGTGCCTTCGCTCGCCAATCGACGGACGTGATGGTTGGGGTCCTTCGTCCAGCCGCGGATCGTCGCAAGGGCGCGCTCCTGATCACGATCGATGAAGACGCGGATGCCGAACTCGGCTGTGAAATGCGGCGTCAGCGCGCGCAGCAGCGACAGCGAAAGGTCGAAGTCGTCGAGGCCGCGCAAGGCGACGTACTGGCTGACGGGCAGCAGCGACCAGCCGCTGATGCCCTCGGCGCCGTCGCGGGGAAGGCAGGCGCCGAGGATGGCGGCCGCCTCCGGAAATGCCTGCGGCAGCGTCTCGACCAGCGCGTCGCGGATCTGCAGCGACCGCTGCATCAGCTCCAGCGCCTCCAGGCCTTCACCCGCAAGCACCATGAACTTCCTGCGATCGAAGGTTCCCGCATTACGCCCGAGCGCATCGGCGATGGCGACGACGACACCGGGGTGCAGCAGGTTCTTCAGTGGTTCGGCCATCGCTCAGGCAATCCTTTGTTCGTCTAATTCCGGGTCGGTCAGATCCGCTGGCCGCCACTAAAATGCTGCACCAGCATTACCGCGCTGATGGTGGCTGCGTAAGGTGCGAACTCAGGGTCGACCCGGACGCGCTCGCCGGCCGATTTCGCAGCCTCCAGCGTTTCCCATTCGACCAGGTCGGCGAACATGCCCGAAGTCTCGCAGGAATCGACAGCGCGCCAGGAGACGAAGCCCGGATAGCGTGAAACCGCCTGCATGGCGCGCTGGCGCGTGGCCGTCGCGGCCGGCCTGTCGGTGACGATGCAGACGGCAAGTTCGAGGATGTGATCGCTGGTCATGAGGATGCTCCCTGTGAGTTGTCGCTTGATTTAACACAGGGCAACTGACAGCCTTATGGCCATTGCCGACGGCGGCGTGCTTGTGGACAAGCCAGGCGCGCGGTAGCCCTTTGATACGTCAACGACGCCTTGCCGTTGGGAGGCCAGACATGAGACCCGCCGACCGGCTGTTTCGCATCATTCAGCTCCTGCGCGCGAGCGGCCGGGTGATGACGGCGCGCGAGATCGCCGAGAAGATGGAGGTCGCCCAGCGCACCATCTATCGCGACATGGAGCACCTGATCGCCTCAGGCGCGCCGATCGACGGCGAGCGCGGCGTCGGCTATCTCCTGCGCGGCGCCTTCGATGCGCCGCCGCTTGCCTTTACCTTCGAGCAGCTGGAAGCGCTCGCCTTCGGCGCGCGGGCGGTGCAGATGCTCGGCGACGGCAGGCTCGCCCAAGCGGCGCGCGAGGCGATGGAGAAAATCGCCCATGGTCTGCCGCCCGAACATCGACAACGGCTGACGGCAGCACCGCTTCGCGCATTCCGCTCGTCGCTCCAGCCGGAACCGCCGGCGCTGCTCGGCGAGATCCGCCTGGCGATCGCCGGTCGCCGCAAGCTTCGCCTGGCCTATGACAGCCTCAAGGACGAACATTCCGAGCGCATCATCTGGCCGCTGGGCTTGAGCGTCTTCGGGCATTTCTGGCTGCTGACGGGCTGGTGCGAACTGAGGTCGGATTTCCGCGATTTCCGGGTCGACAGGATCAGCGCGCTTCACGTCCAGCGCGAACGCTATGAGGTGATGCCGGAGCGCAGCTTCGAAGCCTATATCGCGCGGATGTGACCGGCGCACCCGGCGAAACAATTAGCATCGTCACCACCTTCCGATGGAACCGGATCGCCGCTCGTTCGTTTCCTTTACAGGGTCTTCATGACCCTTCGCGATCCACACCTTTCACTGGGAGACAATCGTGCAGAACCGGACTTGGATACTGGCCGCGGATGGCAACACCGCGCGCATCGTCAAGGGCGTGAACCTGTTGAAGGAAGAGCGCCAGCGGCCGGAGGAGGAGACCTTTCACACCGAACCGAAGCGCGTTCAGGACATCATGGCCGACAAGCCGGGCCGATCGCATTCGTCCGTCGGACACGGCCGCTCGGCCATGGAATACAAGAGCGATCCTGTTCGCGAGGAGCAGCAGCGCTTTGTTGCTGATGTGGCCGGAAGGCTCGAAAGCTATGCCGCCAACCAGGCCTTCGACAGCCTAGTGATCTGTGCGGCACCCCGGACGCTTGGCGATCTCCGCAAGCAGCTTTCCGCCCATGTCCGCGAGCGGACAGTCGCCGAGATCGACCGCAATTGCGTGGCTGCCACCACCGAGCAATTGATCGCAACGGCACGGGCCGCAGTGTTCCCTTAAGGCTCGGTCGCAGCCGGGCTTCGTAGCGCCTTCCGGTATACCCAAGGCGTCCCGTCAGAAATCGGTCGGGACGCCGCCTTCCGCCTTGCGCTTGGCGACAAAGGCATCGAGTTCCTCCTCGATCGCGGGATCGAGCGGGGGGCGCTCATAGTCGTTGAGCTTCTGTTTGAAGATCCGGTTGGCATGGTCGTAGGTGGTCGGTCGCCCGGCTTCGGCCCAGGTCTCGAAGTTGCGCCAGTCCGACAGGATCGGTGAATAGAAGGCGGTCTCGTAGCGCTGCAGCGTGTGCAGCGTGCCGAAGTAATGGCCGCCGGGACCAACATCGCGCACGGCGTCGAGCCCGAGCGCATCCTCGCTGACATCGAGCGGGGTCAGGTATTCCGCCACCATCTGCAGCATGTCGACGTCGAGGATGAATTTCTCGAAGGAGGCCGTGAGCCCGCCTTCGGTCCAACCGGCGGCGTGCATGACGAAGTTGCCGCCCCCTTGCGTCAACGCCCAGAGCGACATGGCGGATTCGTAAGCCGCTTGAGCGTCCAGCGTATTGGCGGCGTTGGTGTTCGAGGTGCGGTAGGGGATGTTGTAGCGGCGGGCGAGCTGGCCGCCGGCGACCACCGCCTTCATGTATTCCGGCGTGCCGAAGGCGGGTGCGCCGGTCTTCATGTCGACATTGGAGGTGAAGCCGCCATACATGACTGGCGCCCCGCGCCGGACCATCTGGGTAAAGGCGATGCCGCAGAGCGCCTCGGCGTTCTGCTGCACCAGCGCACCGGCGATCGTCACCGGCGCCATGGCGCCGGCGAGCGTGAACGGCGTGACCACGACCACCTGGTTGCGCGAGGACATCTCGATGATGCCCTGCAGCATCGGCCCGTCGAGGCGCAGCGGCGAGGAGGTGTTGATGATGGTGAAGAGCGAGGGCTCGCGTTCCATCTGCTCCATCGAGATGCCGCGGCCAATGCGGGCGATCTCGATGCCGTCGGTGTTGCGCTGCTTGCCGAGGGAATAGACGTGGAACACCTTGTCGGTGAGCTTCACCATGTCGGAGAGGCAATCGAGGTGGCGCACCGAGGCATGGATGTCGACCGGCTCGACCGGATAGCCGCCGGTCGTGTGGACGATGTCATAGGATTGCGCGAGCTTCACCAGCTTGCGGTAATCCTCCTGATTGCCGGTGCGCCGGCCGCCGTCCCGGTCGGCGACGAAGGGGGCGCTGGCGATCTGGGCGAAGACGAGATTGTTGCCGCCGATCGCGACATTGCGGGCCGGGTTGCGGGCATGCATGGTGAAGGCTGGCGGTACCGAGGCGATCATGTCCAGGATCAGCCCGCGGTCGAAGCGCACCCGGTCGGTGCCGGGTGTCACGTCGGCGCCGGCAGCCTTCATCCGCTCGCGCGCCTCCGGCAGGATGACGTCCATGCCGATCTCTTCGAGGATCGTCAGCGACGCCTCATGCACCGATTCAAGCGCATCATCCGAAAGGACGGTGGATTTCGCCAGCGTATTGACAAGATTGAGATATTTTCCGCCGGGGGATCTGCGCACACGCTCGACACTGCGCCCGCCCGGGCGGCGTCGGCGCTCCAGCGGCGTCGAGGCTGCGTCGCCGGTTGCTGCATCGGGAAACTGATCGTCGTTCATGAAAGACCCACCGTGTTGCCGATGGGGAGTGTGTCGCAGATTCGAAGCGGCGATGGCCCGCCATTTGCGACAGTTCAGTTCTCTTGTGGAGTAAATCGCTTGCCCTGACGCATTTCTGCAGCCGGATGGCGCAATCGCTCAAGACACGTTTAACGGGGACGAGCGCTAGGCTCGGTCGCCCCGCAACATCTCGCGCTTGCCGGCAAAACCCTTGCGCTTTTCGACGGCAAAGCCCGCGGCCTGCAAATTGCGGCGGACGAAACCGGCAGCGGCATAGGTGGCGAAACTGCCGCCGTGCGTGGTCGTTTCGAAGACCAGCCGCATCAGATCCTCTGACCACATGTCGGGATTGCGCGACGGCGCAAAGCCGTCGAGATACCAGGCGTCGAACGGTTGTTCCGCGCGTGCGACGCCCTCGAGTGCCGGACCGCAGACGACCGTGAGGCTGACGCCGTCGCCGAAGTCGATCCGGACGTCGCCATCGGGCTCGGCCGGCCAGCGCGAGGCCAGCGCCTGGCGCTCTGTGTCGATCTCCGGCCAATGGCCAAGCGCGCGCGAAATCTCTTCTGCCGCCATCGGGAAACGTTCGAAGGACACGAACTGCAGCCGGTCGCCGGCGGTCGCGGTCATCTTCCACTGACGCCAGGTTTCGCAGAAATTGAGGCCGGTGCCGAAGCCGAGTTCGCCGATGCGGAAGGTGCCTGCACCGACCCAGCGATCGGGCAGGCCGTTGCCCGACAGGAAGACGTGGCCGCACTCCAGCCGCCCGTCGGTGCGGCAATAAAAGTGATCGCCAAACTCCCGGGAATAGGGCATATCGCCCTCGTGCCAATCAAGGTTCTGGTGCGCCGGGGGCTCGATCGGGTCTGCGGATCCTGTCATGGCCAAGGCGATAATCCGCCGGCCGGAGAAGGTCAATCGATGAGCGAGCTTTTGGTCGTCGGCGGCGGCATCATGGGGCTGTGGGCCGCGCTTGGCGCCGCGCGCAGGGGCATGACCGTGCGGCTCGTCGAGCAGCAGGCGATCGGCGCTGGCGCCAGCGGTGGCCTTTTGGGCGCGCTCATGCCGCATATGCCCGATCGCTGGAACGACAAGAAGCAGTTCCAGTTCGACGCACTCGTGGCGATCGAAGAAGAGATCGCGGCGATCGAGGCGGAGACGGGGGGGTCGACCGGCTATCGGCGGACGGGCCGCTTGATCCCGCTCGCCAAGCCTCACCTGCGCGACATCGCCCTTCGGCACGAGCAGGATGCACTGAGCCACTGGCGGGCGGCCGACAGGCAGTTCCACTGGCACGTGAAGGACGAGGGGCCTGAGGGCTGGCCAGGCGCCGAGGCAGCAGCGCACGGCATGGTCTTCGATACGCTCGCCGCGCGCGTCTCGCCGCGTCGCATGCTTGCGGCCCTCCGCACGGCCCTCCTGCAGGCACCGAACGCCTATATAGACGAACGCCGGGGCGTGCGCCGGATCGAGCCGGCACACGGTTGGGCGGAACTCGACGACGGCACCCGGATCGGTTTCGAGCATTGCATCATCGCCGCCGGTGTCGGCAGTTTTCAATTGATCGACGACGTGTCAGCGCCGCTGGCGGAAACGAGCGGCACGGCGGTCAAGGGCCAGGCGGCACTGCTGCGGGCGGAGATTGACCCGGCACTTCCGGTGATTTTCGCCGACGGCGTCTACATCATCGCCCATGACGACGGCCATGTGGCGGTCGGCAGCACCAGCGAAAACAGTTTTGCCGATCCCCTGTCGACGGACGCACAGCTCGATGAACTGCTTCGGCGCGCCGTGGCGCTTGCGCCGCGCCTGGCAGAGGCCGAGGTGGTGGAGCGATGGGCGGGGGTGCGTCCGAAGGCGACGGGGCGCGAGCCGATGGTCGGCCGGCATCCGGACCATTCGAATGTTTCGGTCCTGACCGGCGGCTTCAAGGTGAGCTTCGGCATTGCGCATCGACTGGCGCGTTTCGTCATGGACGAGATCGCCGGTTCTCCGACGATCGATATTCCCGATTCCTTCTTCTGCCGGAATCACATAGCCGCACTTCGCGACAAAAGCCTTTAGCCCCGGACATGCGAAAGGCCCCGCCGGCGGCGGGACCCGAGAGATCGAAAGTCAGGCATTACATCCAGTAGGGCGGCACGCCGTAGTAGTCATAGACACGGCGGCCGTTTTCCGCGTTCCAGTCGTACTCGTCGGTGCCGTGATATTTCGGCGCGTTTTCGACCTGATCGCGAGTCACATCAGTGCGATAGCCGCCGAGCTTCTCGTCATAGGTCAGCTTTGCCCAGGGTAGCGGATAGTGGTCTTCGCCGAGGCCGAGAAAGCCGCCGAATCCGAGCACCGCATAGGCGACGCGCCCGCTGCACTTCTCGATGATCACGCGCTCGATCGAGCCGATGTGTTTGTCGTCGGGGCCGTAGACCCTCGTGCCTTCAACCTTGTCGCTCGCGATCAGGTCGTGGGTCTCCTTGATCCGGGCGTCCTGAAGGTTCGCATTGTGATAGGTCACGCTTCTTCTCCATCCTTGTTTTCCTACCATTGCGGAACGGGCGATCGGCCGGATGGTTCCGAAAAACCAACGGCGACGTTTGGGCCGGCGCTGCACTCATCCCCGGCCGACTTCGTCAATCTGTCACGCAAATCACCTAAGACGCGGCCATTGGACAAGTCGGGGTGAGGGCGGAAAACCGCATGCTTTTGCTCATCCCGCGCTGAGGAATACCCGGAGCCAGCCGATGCGCTATGCCATTTGTTTTACGCCGCCGATGGCCGACCCGCTTTCCGCGACCGCTGCAAGCTGGCTGGGGCGCAACGTCTATTCCGGCGACCCCACGGAATTGCCGTCGGTCGCGGGCTTGAGCGCCGCAGATGTCGCCTATCACACGGCGGTACCCCGCCGCTTCGGCTTTCACGCGGTGATGATGTCGCCGTTCCGCCTGCATCCCGATATGACGGAATCGAAGCTTCTGAAGGCGCTGATGCATTTTGCCGGCGCCCAGACCCCGTTCGAAATCGATCGCCTGGAGGTTGCTCGTATCGGTCGATGCTTCGGGCTGATGCCGCAGGTGCCGAGTACGGCCATGCATCTGCTTGCGGCCAACGTCGTCCAGGAGTTCGACGCCTTCCGCGCGCCGCTCAGCGAAGACGAGATCGAGCGTTCCGATCCGGACCGACTGACCGCGCCGCAGTTTTCCAACCTGTACCGTTGGGGCGATCCGCATGTGATGGACGAGTACCGCTTCCACATGATGCTGACCGGCCCGCTTGCACCAGACGCGATGCGGCGGGTCGAGGCACCACTGCGCGACCTCTTCGAGCCCTGCCTATCAAAACCGCTTTCGATCGGCAGCCTTGCGCTGTTTGTCGAACAGGAGACGGGGGCACCCATGCGGGTGCATTCGCAGCACCCGCTCGGCAAGATCTCGACGAACACGCGCGCCGAGCGGGCAAAGCGCGCCGCCGATCCGTCGCTGGCGCCGCAAGGCGCGGTTCGGCCGCTGCCGCTGATCGTCGCTGCGCTGATGGCGCAGCGCTAACCGGAAACGCACACGGGCGGATCTGCAAACAGCAGCGCTTTCGGATAGGGCAGACCGAGGGGCGGCATGTCCGAGAGCGCGAAGTAGCGCAGCGACTTCGTTTCGCCGTCGCTGATCGGCTGCTGGGAACCGACGATCCGGCATCGATAGAGCGTAACCACATATTCGACGCGGTCGGCGTTCGGGTAGGTGTAGCGAAACGCTTCTCCGCCGAAGACGCCCAGTATCCGCTCGACCGAGACCGGATAGCCGGTTTCCTCCATGACCTCGCGAAGGATCGCATCGACAGGCGTTTCGCCCGGCTCGATGGCGCCGGCCGGCAGGCTCCAGCCTTCGCCGCTTGCTTTCTCCTGCAACAGGATCCTGCCATCGGGATCGAGAATGACGGCCGCCACCGACGGGCAGAGAAGCAGGCCGGAACCGACTTTTTCGCGAAGCGCTTGAATGTAGGATTTCATCTCGATGCGGGCCGTTGTCCTTGCCAATCCATTCAACGCGGTTTCGGAAAATCGCTCAACCTCGGCCTGAACGGAATTTTTCTGGTGATTTCCGTCAGGGCCATGGTGCTGCCGCTGCCCCGCTTCCCGTCATTTCGGTATCGACAATCCGGTCGGCGGTGATACCGTTCCTAAAAATTCGAAGGGTGATTTGATGTCTGAGACTAAGTATCCGCGCGACCTCGTTGGCTACGGCCGCAATCCGCCGAAGGCAAACTGGCCGGGCGATGCGCGCATCGCCGTGCAGTTCGTGCTGAACTACGAAGAGGGCGGCGAAAGCTGCATTCTCGATGGCGACCCGGCGTCCGAATGCCTGCTGTCGGAGATCGTCGGCGCACAGCCCTGGGCTGGCCAGCGCAACCTCAACATGGAATCGATCTACGAGTATGGCGCCCGTTCCGGCTTCTGGCGGCTGTGGCGCATGTTCACCAGCCGCAACGTGCCGCTGACCGTCTATGGCGTGACGCAGGCCATGGCGCGCAATCCGGAAGCGGTTGAGGCCATGAAGGAAGCCGGCTGGGAAATCGCCAGCCACGGTCTGCGCTGGCTGGAATACAAGGACGTGCCGGAAGACGTCGAGCGCGAGCATATCCGCGAGGTCGTCCGCCTGCACACCGAACTCACCGGCGAGCGCCCGCTCGGCATCTACCAGGGCAAGCCTTCGGCCAATACGCTGAAGCTGGTGCTGGAGGAGGGCGGCTTCCTCTACTCCTGCGACAGCTATGCCGACGAGCTGCCCTACTGGGTGCCGGGTCTTTCGCCCGACAAGCCGCACCTGATCATCCCCTATACGCTCGACGCCAACGACATGCGCTTTGCGACGCCGCAGGGCTTCAACAGCGGCGACCAGTTCTTCAGCTATCTCAAGGACACCTTCGACGTGCTCTACGAGGAAGGCCGCCAGGGCGACGCCAAGATGATGAACATCGGGCTTCACTGCCGGCTCGTCGGCCGCCCGGGCCGCGCCGCCGCTCTTGCCCGCTTCATCGACTACGTGATGTCGCACGACAAGGTCTGGGTACCGCGTCGCATCGACATCGCCAACCACTGGTACCAGTACCACAAGCCGGAAGGGGCGCTCTGATGACCGACCGTGATGCCTTCGTTGCCCGTTTCGGTGGCGTGTTCGAGCACTCGCCCTGGGTTGCCGAACGCGCCTACGACCGAGCCGCGGCGACGGGGCTGACGGCGGGCACGGTGCACTCAGCGCTTTGCCAGGCCTTTCGCACGGCGCTGCCGCGCGAGAAGATGCAGGTGCTGCGCGCGCACCCCGATCTTGCCGGCAAGCTGGCGATCGCCGGCAAGCTGACGGCGGATTCGACGGCGGAACAGGCATCCGCTGGCCTCGACCGGTTGACGCCAGAGGAGCATCAGCGCTTCACCGGGCTCAACGATGTCTACACGAAGAAATTCGGCTTCCCCTTCATCATCGCGGTGAAGGGGCTGACCAAGGCGCAAATTCTTGCCTCCTTCGAAAGCCGCATTGACAATTCGCCCGAAGAGGAATTTGAAACCGCTTGCGCACAGGTCGAGAAAATCGCCCGCCTGCGCCTGCAGTCGATGCTTCCTGGAGACGAAAATGCCTGACAAAACCGTTCGATGCCTGTCCCCGCTCATGAGGAGGGCGCTCGAACTGGATCGGACATCCGCAAGCGCCAAGTCTTCTTGCGAGGTCTCCGCATAATGTCGCGCCTGCTTACGATCGAACCGCTGACACGCGACGCCTTCGCCCCGTTCGGAACCGTCATCGAAGCCGATCCGGCAACGATGCGCTACATCAACGGCGGCAATACCGAACGCTTCCACGGGTTGGCGCGCGCCGATGTCGTCGGCGAGGGCGCCAACGTCATCATCAACATTTTTCGCGGCCAACCGCGGGCTTTCCCCTATTCGGTGACGATGATGGAGCGGCACCCGCTTGGCAGCCAGAGCTTTTCGCCGCTCGACGACCGTCCCTGGCTGGTCATCGTCGCTGAAGACGAAGGCGGTCGTCCGGGTGCACCGCGGGTGTTTCAGGCCAATGGCCGGCAAGGCGTCAACTACGGCCGTAATGTCTGGCATCACCCGCTGATGTCCATCGGCGCCGTCAGCGATTTCCTCATCGTCGACCGCGAAGGGCCGGGCAACAATCTCGAGGAGTTCTTCTATGAGGTACCCTTCGTCATAGAGAGTGCGATCTAGCGACTGATGAAAAATGCGGACGTTCTTTCGTCCGCCTCCCGTACCCGTTTATGAAGGAGTATGAGATGAGCAGCACCGGCCGCCTGACGACCCATGTTCTCGACACCGCACTCGGCAAGCCGGCCGAGGGTCTCCGCATCGATCTCTATTGGCTGGAAGGCGAGGAGCGGCAGCTGATCCGCACCGTCCACACCAACAGCGACGGCCGCGTCGACGGCCCGATGGTCGAAGGCATCGGCTTCATGGCTGGCAATTACGAGCTGGTGTTCCATGCCGGCGACTATTTGCGCCGGTCAGGCGTGACACTGCCGGAGCCGGCCTTCCTTGATCGCATCCCCTTGCGCTTTGGCATCGCCGATCCGGCGAGCCACTATCATGTGCCGCTGCTGCTTTCGCCCTATGGGTACTCGACCTACCGGGGGAGTTGAGGCGTCCACCAGACGCCACATGCCTTAAGGCGCCGGATCTCTCAAAGGGTCATCCTCGGGCTTGACCCGAGGATCCATACGTCACTTGAGGCTTTGGATGCTCGGGTCGAGCCCGAGCATGACAAGAGCGTGGGAGGTGCGCCGTCTCACTCCGCCAGGATGCTACGATCGACGTCGTTGATGTCGCGCTTGCCGCAGAGGGCCATGGTGATGTCCATCTCCTTGCGGATGATCTCCAGCGCCTTGGTGACACCGTCCTTGCCCATGGCGCCGAGGCCATAGAGGAAGGGGCGGCCGATATAGGTGCCCTTGGCGCCCATGGCGACGGCCTTCAGCACGTCCTGGCCAGAGCGGATGCCGCCGTCGACATGCACCTCGATCTGGTGGCCGACGGCATCGACGATGCGTGGCAGCATGCTGATCGAAGAATGGGCGCCGTCGAGTTGCCGGCCGCCATGGTTGGAGACGATGATCGCGTCAGCGCCGGTGGCGGCTGCCATCTTCGCGTCTTCCGGATCGAGGATGCCCTTGAGGATCAGCGGCCCGCCCCAACGCTCCTTGATCCAGGCGACATCCTTCCACGACAGCTGCGGGTCGAACTGTTCCGTCGTCCAGGCGCCGAGCGAGGAAAGGTCGGTGACGCTCTTGGCGTGGCCGACGATGTTGCGGAAGGTGCGGCGCTTGGTGCCGAGCATCTTCATGCACCAGCCGGGACGTGTGGCCATCTGCCAGAGGTGCTTCGGCGTCATCTTCGGCGGCGCGGAAAGGCCGTTCCTCAGGTCCTTATGACGCTGGCCGAGGATCTGCAGGTCGAGCGTCAGCACCAGCGCCGAGCACTTGGCGGCCTTGGCGCGGTCGATGAGGTTGAGCACGAATTCGCGTTCGCGCATGACGTAGAGCTGGAACCAGAAGGGTTTGGTCGTCACCGAGGCGACGTCCTCGATCGAGCAGATGCTCATGGTCGAGAGCGTGAAGGGCACGCCGAAGGCTTCCGCCGCCTGGGCGGCCAGCATCTCGCCGTCGGCGTGCTGCATGCCGGTGAGGCCGGTCGGGGCAAGCGCCACCGGCATCGACACCTTCTGCCCGATCATCGTCGTTTCGAGCGAGCGGTTTGTCATGTCGACCAGCACGCGCTGGCGCAGCTTGACCTTGGCGAAATCCTCCTCATTGGCGCGATAGGTGCCCTCGGTCCAGGCGCCGCTGTCGGCGTAGTCGAAGAAGAGTTTCGGCACCCGGCGCTTGGCGAGCGCCTTGAGGTCGCTGATTTCGAGGATTTGCGTCATGGGAACGGCCTTCGTCCAACGGAGATTGAACGAGCCATTACCATGTTTGCCGGAGGCTTGTTAATAGCCAGAACGCAGAGAGGTCAATTTTCTTGACCTCTCTGCGTTTGGTTGGTCATGCAGCGGCAAGCGCCGATTTTGCCGGCTTGCCGGCGACATAGGTTTCGACGATCGACCGGTCGTCGCCCATGGTCTGCAGCAGGAAGAGCTCGTCGGCGAGCGAATTGACCACTTCGGCCCGAAGCGCCATCGCCGGCGTCGCCGCCATGTCGAGCACGATGAAATCCGCGTCGGTGCCGGCTTCGAGCGTGCCGATCCTGTCGGCGAGCGAGAGTGCCTCGGCATTGCCGCGGGTCATCATGAAGAAACTGTCGAAGGGGTTCAGCCGCTCGCCCTGCAACTGCAGGATCTTGTAGGCCTCGTCGAGCGTCTTCAGCATGGAGTAGCTGGTGCCGCCGCCGATGTCGGAGGCGACCGAAGTGCGCACCGGCTTGTCGCGGCGGCTAAGCGCGCGAAGCGGGAAGAGGCCGGAGCCGAGGAAGAGGTTGGAGGTCGGGCAAAAGACGGCGACCGAGCCGGTTTCGCTCATGACATCCGCCTCGCGCTCCGACAGATGGATGCAGTGGCCGAACAGGCTCTTGGGTCCGAGCAGGCCGTAGCGGGCGTAGACGTCGGTGTAATCGACGGCTTGCGGATAAAGTTCGCAGGTAAAGGCGATCTCGTCGCGGTTTTCCGAAAGATGGGTCTGCACATGCAGATCAGGGAATTCATGCACCAGCGATTTCGCGACGTCCATCTGCTCCGGCGTCGAGGTGATGGCGAAGCGCGGGGTGATGGCGACGTGGTTGCGGCCCTTGCCGTGCCAGTCGCGGATGACGGCGCGGGTCTCGTCGTAGCTCATCTCCGGCGTATCGAGCAGGCCTTGCGGGGCGTTGCGGTCCATCATCACCTTGCCGGCGACCATGCGCATGTCGCGCCTGAGCGCTTCGGCGAAGAAGGCGTCGGCGGACGCCTTGTGTACCGAGCAATAGGCGGTTGCGGTTGTCGTGCCGTGGCGGACCATCTCATCAAAGAAGCGCGTTGCGATCCGCTCTGCATGCGCGGTCTCGACGAAGCGGCATTCCTCCGGGAAGGTGTAGGTGTTGAGCCATTCCAACAGGTTGGCGGCATAGGAGGCCATCACCTGCATCTGCGGGAAATGCAGGTGCGTGTCGATGAAGCCGGGCACGATCAGGTGCGGGCGGTGATCGATTTCCGCCACATCCTGCGGAGCGCCGGCCTTCACCGCGGCGTAAGCGCCGCTCGCGACGATCTGCCCCCCCGCAACCAGCAAAGCTCCGTCGCTTTCGTAGCTGTAGGCGGCGCTGTCGTCGATCGACGTCGGCGCGCGGTGAAAGCTCAAGAGCCGGCCGCGGATGAGGGTGATCGTCATTGTGTCTTGCCTTCCTCGACGGCGCCTTCGAACCAGGCTGTCAGAAGCTGGCGCTCGTCCGTCGTCATGTCTGTCACGTTGCCGGGCGGCATCGCGTGGCTGCGCCCGGCCTGGATATAGATTTCGCGGGCATGGGCGGCAATCTCCGCATCGCTTTCGAGCACGACGCCCTTCGGCGCCTGGGTGATGCCCTCATAGACCGGTTCTGCCGCATGGCACATCGAACAGCGGGTCGAGACTGTGTCCTTGACGGCGGGGAAATGGGCATTGGCGGCGAAGCGCTTGAAGACCGGGGCCACCTCCGCCTTTTCGCCGCCGGTCAGCACCTTCGGCACGGTCGAGAGCCACATGATCGCGATGAAGAGAAGGGCGGTGACGAGCCAGGTCCAGGTTGGCTTGCCCTTGCGGGCGTGGGTGGTGTTGAACCAGTGTCGGATGGTGACGCCCATCAGGAAGACGAGTGCTGCGATGATCCAGTTGAATGCCGTCGCAAAGGCCAGCGGATAGTGGTTCGACAGCATGAAGAAGATGACCGGTAGGGTCAGGTAGTTGTTGTGCAGCGAGCGCTGCTTGGCCTGCGCGCCGAGCTTCGGATCGGGCGTGCGGCCGGCGATCAGGTCGGCGACGACGATCTTCTGGTTGGGAATGATGATGAAGAAAACGTTGGCCGACATGATCGTGGCGGTGAAGGCGCCGAGATGCAGGAAAGCTGCACGACCGGTAAAGACCTGGGTGTAGCCCCAGGCCATGGCGACGAGCGCCACATAGAGCAGCGCCATCAGCCCCCAGGTGTTCTTGCCGATCGGCGACTTGCAGAGGAGATCATAAAACAGCCAGCCGATGCCGAGCGAGGCGAGCGAAATCAGGATCGCCGTCGTTGCCGAGATGTCGAGCACGTGCCGGTCGATCAGGAAGAGGTCGGCGCCGCCATAGTAGACGACACAGAGCATGGCGAAGCCCGAGAGCCACGTCACATAGGATTCCCATTTGAACCAGGTGAGATGCTCGGGCATCGAGGCCGGCGCCACCAGGTATTTCTGGATGTGGTAGAATCCGCCGCCATGGACCTGCCACTCCTCGCCATAGGCGCCGACGGGCAGATGATCGCGCTTTACCAGACCCAGGTCGAGCGCGATGAAATAGAAGGATGAGCCGATCCAGGCGATGGCGGTGATGACGTGCAACCAGCGCACGGCAAAGGCCAGCCATTCCCAGGCGATGGCGAACTCGTACATTCAGATCCCCTTTGTCTCCGTTGCCTCACTTTGCGCATAAACCGCGGAGGGGAAAAGGGGCTTGCGCGCTCCTCAAACGCTATTTGCTTGCAGGAAGTTCGGCGCGCAAAGCTCGCCGAGGATCCAGTCGCGGAAAATCCGGATCTTTGGCGTGTTGCGGCGGGCGTGCGGATAGGCGAGCCAGTAGTCGCAGCC
>NZ_JTLA01000119.1:0-26866 GCF_000799055.1 Ensifer sp. ZNC0028 | reverse complement strand
CCGATAGACGAAGGGCGCACTCGCTGTGTGGGCGCCTTATAGCCAGAGGATTTCAGAACCGCAAGCGGCAATTTTCATATTTCTGTAAAATTCCACAGGCCTGGAAGATTGGAGGCTTCTCGTCGAAACCTCCATGGAAACAAATGGTTGCCTTCAACCCTTGGCGCGTCGGCAGCGCCAGTTCCAATCCCGCTGTGCACCGATATCGATATGGACCGACTCCGTGTGGCAATAGGTGCCGACGCCGCCGCGGCCCGGGACGCTGCGCAGGAATTCGGCGAGATCCCACTTGCTGACGCCCTGCACCTGAATGTCGGCCGCCTCGCAACGGGTATGCAGCGACTGCTTGGCGCGGTTGACCTTGATCGGCCTCAAGCCCGACGTCACCATGACTTGCTTGCCGTAATGCGTTTCCACCTTCTTCAGCATCTGCATGAGCTCCGGCTTGAAGCAGCCGGCATCGACCTTTTCGGTCTGCAGAATCAACCCGCTCGGCGCCAGTCGGGCGAGACCCGAGAGCGAAGCGACCTGAACCGGCGCGCCGTCGTCGTCATCGCCGAGATGCTCTTCGTGCTCGTAGTTGTAGAGCGAGTTCAGTTTGACGCCCGGAAGCGTGTAGGCGAGGGAGGCCGTTTTCGGCTGGCTCGCATTGCTGGTGGTAATCGTCTTCTTTTCCGCCGGCGGGGCCGAGCGAAGTGCCACCTGCTGCGGCTTCTCCTTGCGCTTGCCGGCAAAAAGGGCCGCGAGCGTCCAGGTTTTCGAGGTGTCGTTGTTATCGTCGGCTGGCGTGGCTTCTGCTGCTGCCTGCTGCGCGCCCGCAACCTCGGTCGCTGCCGGTGTGGCTTCCGCATTGGCCACGGCCTGTGGTGTCGCCGAGGTCTGGCCGCTGGCTGCAGCCTCGGCGCTCAGCGGCACCGGAACGGCAACGGGGAGGGTGGCGTCCTGCGCCGCGGACGGAGCATAAGCGGCGACGGCAGAGTCCTGCGTCACGTCGGTGGCCATGTTGGCGGCCCCCTGTTGCGGCGCGATAACCGGCAGCGGCTGTCGCTGGGTGCCGCTGAAAAGACTGTTGTTGGTTGCGTTCATGCCGGGTTGCCCGGCGGGGAGCGGAACAGTTCCCGTCGTCTGCGGCTGGCCGGTCGTCGTTGCCTGTGCGGCAGGCGCCTGACCATAGATGCTCGATGAGGCGGCGCGCAGTCCGGTTCCCTGCATCGTCAGCGATTGCGGCTGTCCGGCATCCTGGGGAACCATGGCATTGCCCGCTGCCTGTTGCGCCTGCGGATCGCTGCCGAGCGCGACGACCTGTCCGTCCTGGACCGTGGCCTCCGATTCTGCGGTTTGCGCCGGGGCTGCCTGCCCCTCGGCCTTCAGCGCGGTCGCGGCATCGTTTTCCCCGACCGCCGACATGCAGCCGCTCAAGGCCAGCAGCGAAACGGATAAAGCTGCAGCCCGCGCAATGGTGACGAGCACCGCGCTCTTCGTTTCCGGATGTTGCAACGTCCTATCCCCGCTCTCCGTGCATGACCGGCGAAGCCTCGCCTTGTCATGCATTAAGTCTCAGCTCCGAAACATCGCTCAGAACAAACAAACTCATGCTTCTCGCGGCGACCGGAATGAGCGCCACGGGAAAAGATCAGGCCAAGTACAAAAGGGGGTCGCCGCCACGAGACATCGCGGATAGGACCCGGCATCAACGTTTCGCGCGAAAAAGTACTCAACGATACGCGATTTGTAAACCGGCGCTAACCTTGAGCCCGCATGTTTCCAACATGCAAAGGCCCGGATAGACCGGGCCCTGGATCATTCATAGCTGCTGCTGATCGACGGCTCGGCCATGCTTGCCGGATTTCACCGACAGCACGGCGCCATCTTCGTTCGCGAGAATTGTGCGGAGCTTACCAGACGCCGGTATTGGCCATCGATGCCCAAGGTTCCTGCGGCGGACGGTTTTCGCCTTTCTGCAGGATCTCGATCGAAATGCCGTCTGGAGAGCGAACGAACGCCATGTGGCCATCGCGCGGCGGCCGGTTGATGGTCACGCCGTTTTCCATCAGATGCTGGCAGAAGCCGTAGATGTCGTCGACTTCGTAGGCGAGGTGGCCGAAATTCCGTCCGCCGGTATAGTCTTCCGTATCCCAGTTGTAGGTGAGTTCGAGGCAGGGCGAGAGTTCGGCGCGGGCGCGATCGATGTCGCCGGGAGCGGCCAGAAACACCAGCGTGAACCGGCCCTTTTCATTTTCGTAGCGGCGGATTTCCGTCAGGCCGAAAATCTTGCCGTAGAAGTTCAAGGCCTCGTCCAGATTCTTGACGCGAACCATCGTGTGCAGATAGCGCATTGCAATGTCCCTGTTTTGCAGAAGATGGCGTATAGTGGTCCGTCAGCAAGCCAGAGGCAAGGCTGCGTCCCCATATTAGTTCTCGGCCAAAATATGCCGAGGGTCTTGCGTATCCGCGGCGGGACGATGTTATTCTGGTCAATAAGAATCAGTTAACCGTATCGGTAGTCGCGCGTAAACGAGGGGCTGGGAGAGAATGGCGGATAGGACATCTTCGAAAGACGTCATGCATGGTGACGACTTTGGCAGCGACGCTCTCGACCTCATCGAAATCACCGGCGTGATCAAGTGGTTCGACGTCGCCAAGGGGTTCGGTTTCATCGTTCCGGACAACGGTATGCAGGATGTGCTGGTGCACGTGACCTGCCTGCGCCGCGACGGCTACCAGACGGTTCTTGAGGGCGCGCGGGTCGTTGCGCTTATCCAGAAGCGGGACCGCGGTTATCAGGCGTTCCGTATCCTCTCGATGGACCAGTCGACGGCGGTACATCCGTCGCAACTGCCGCCGGTCCGCACGCACGTCCAGGTGACGCCGACGAGCGGGCTTGAGCGCGTCCTCGTCAAGTGGTTCAACCGCACAAAGGGTTTTGGCTTCCTGACCCGCGGCGAGGGAACGGAAGACATCTTCGTGCACATGGAAACGCTCAGGCGTTTCGGTCTGACCGAGCTGCGGCCGGGTCAGGTCGTGCTCGTCCGGTTCGGCGATGGCGAAAAGGGCCTGATGGCCGCAGAGATCCATCCCGATGGTCCGTCGCCGACGAGCCGGTCGCACTGATGGTCGCGGTTCGAGACCTTTTCGGAAAAAGCGCCTTCCTGGCGCTTTTTTTGTTGCTTGCACTGACGGTATCGTCGTTTGCCGACGTCCAGTTCACCAAGGACAAGATGCGCCTGGTCAATGCCGATAAGGCGGTGCACGAGCTGACGGTCGAGCTCGCCGTCGATCCGGCCCAGCGAGAGCAGGGCCTGATGTTTCGCACATCCATGGCGCCGGATCACGGCATGCTGTTCGATTTTGGCGAGACACGCCGCGTGATGATGTGGATGAAGAACACTCATCTGTCGCTCGACATGCTGTTCATCGACAACAAGGGCGTCGTTCGCACGATCCATGAAGGCGCTGTGCCTTTTTCCGAAGCAATCATCGATTCGAGGGAACCGGTTGCTTTTGTGCTTGAACTCAATGCCGGCGCGGTCAAGCGGCTGAACATCCGGCCCGGAGACCGGCTGGAAGGCGCCCGAATTCCGCCTTCGCAGCCGTAGGCGCCTGGGCCACGTCGCGGCCGTCCTTGTCCTTCCCCGATCAGTTCCTAAATTATGTGTCTGAACCCCACGGGTTTCATGGTTGAGATCGTGAAGCCTTTCGGGCAGACTGCGTGTTAACGAGTTACTAATATTCTTCTGGCGACAACAGGAGGCATCCGTGATGTTCCGGAGTGTGCTTGTTGCAATCGTAGCGACCTGCGCCGTTGCGCAAACCGCGATGGCAGCGGATCTGGCGGCCGATCTGAGCCAGCCGCCGGCACCGGTCGTGCAGCCAACGCCGGGATTCGTCTGGACCGGCGGCTATGTCGGCCTACAGGGCGGCGGCGGATGGCTCAACGGAGATTTCAGTGCGCCCGGCGGCAGCGCTTCGGAAGATTTCAATGGTGGGTTACTCGGCGCCTTTGCCGGTTTCAACTTTCAGCAGGGCGACTGGGTTTACGGCATCGAGGGTGACGTCAACTATAATTGGAACGACAAGACGTTCGATGTCGGCGGAACCTCGACCGAAGTCGGTACCGACGTTTCTGGCGCAATACGCGGCCGCGTCGGCTATCTGTTGAACGACAAGGCGCTGCTCTATGGCGCCGGCGGCTGGGCGGTGACCCGCGGCTTCGTCGATGTGCCCGGCGCATCGAAGGAAAAAGAAACCTTCAACGGTTGGACGATCGGTGCCGGTGTCGATTATTCGTTCACCGACAGCGTCTTCGGCCGCGCCGAGTACCGCTACAACGACTATGGCGACAAGGACTTCGGCGGCGTCAATGTCGATCTCGACCAGCACCAGTTCACCGTCGGTGTGGGCGTAAAGTTCTGACAGCAACCATTGGCCTCATGGAGCGCCGGCGCGGTGCCGGGCGCTCCATGATACCTTTCGACTACGGGCTCCCGCGGGCACGCTGGGCAATCTCGGCCCGGTCATCTTCCGCCGTGAGATCGAGGACGATGCGGCTGCCGTCTCTGATTGGGCGTTGCAGGGCCTTTCGCGATTCGGGCAGAAGGATGATTCGCCCCGCGGTTTCGAGCTTGGTCAACCTTGCGCGTGAGAGCGCGAGTTCCACCGATAGCAGGCGGTCGACGCGCAGGCTGCTCGCGTGGTGCGCGACAACGACGATCTCAAGCCGTGCGCTATCTACGGTCCCGCTCAACACGCGCCGTTCCACGTTGGAATCGGCCAGATCCTCAATCCGGTCCGTGCATTGGCGAAGACCCTCGATGTCGAACGCCACCTGGCGGATCCAGGCAGGATCGTTGCTTTGTAGCGCTGCGAGCGCGTCCGGCGCGACGCTTGTGACAGTCCGCCGTTCGAAGATCGGGCGGTTCCAGGTGTCTTCGCAAACGGCGCAGCGATAGATCAGCCAGGCGTCGAGCCGGCGTCCGTTGGCGTTCAGCCGCGCCTTGCCGCTGCAGACGAAAGGGCGTTGGCCGCCGCAGCGGCTGCAGGCAAGCCAGGGGCGGGGTGCGGTTTGGGGTTCGATGGTCCACTGGACCGTCAATGTATGAGACATGTCGTCTGGTTCTTCCAATTGGAAGTCCATCGAGACGACGGTTTGAGTACCCGTTCCGGGGACGCGGACTGGCAGTTGTTGGGCGTGATGGTTCCGCCTGACGAAGGTACGTCGGGCTTGAGATCGGCAATGCCATTCCGGTCTCGAACCGCCACCTCAACGAACGCATGAAAATTCAATCCGACAGCGGGAGCGCTATCGGGCGTACGGGGTGAAACTAGCGAGACCGGATTTTACAAAGGCAAAGCGAAACTCCAGGAGAGACAGCGCGATGGTGGCTGCCTGTGCGTCCTACACGCGTGCACGCATGCCGAAAAGTGCAACAAAGACACAGGTTCGCGCCAAGGTGGCGCGCTAGGCAAAATTTGGCCACAAGCGAATTCGGCGTATTGCGCTAAAATAAGCCTTATACCTCCAATCTGAAGCGGATCGGAAATGCTTGGATCCGCTTCTCTTTTTTGAAGGTGGCTTGCGTCGAAGCCCCGCCTGATTAGCTGGCGCGGTGAAGGCTCACAGCAGGCGGTTCCGAAACCGCAGGTTCCGCATCGGACGCGACACGGTTGCGCCCGTCTCGCTTGGCCGCATAGAGCGCGGCATCCGCCCTGTTGAACAATGCCTCCCAGGAACGCTCCGCGCCGCTGGCGGTAGCAAGCCCGATGCTGATGCTGACCGCAACGGTTTGTCCGCTGCTTGCGACCCGCAGTTCCTCCACGGCGCGGCGTAGCCTCTCGGCAATTGCAAATGCCTGTGTCTCGCTTGTCCGCGGGAGATAGAGCCCGAATTCCTCACCCCCGAGACGCGCGAAGCTGTCGCCTCTACGCAGATTTTTCCGGACCAGATCGGCGAAGGCGACGAGCACCTGATCGCCCGTATGGTGGCCGTAGCGGTCATTGATGCGCTTGAAATGGTCGAGGTCCATCACGATCAGGCAATCGCCCTGCCAGCTCGCCTGAGGCAGTTGCGCCAGAAACCATCGCCGGTTACCGACGCCGGTCAGCGCATCGGTATCCGCAGATCGGCGCAACTCCGCTTCCGCCCGCTCCTTGACGAGCACGAGCGCGAAGAGCGCGATGGCGAAGTGGCAGATGATCGAGAGAAAGAAGGCGTAGGTCGTCGTGATCGGCACGATGCCGGGCTTGAGGAGGCCAATGACCACCGCAAGACAAAGGCTGGCGCCGACGGCCATGGCGGCCGCCAGCATGGCGCGCGCCGGCAGCGGCTCTTTCGAGCGGTCGGCGATGACGGCAGCAGCCGAAGCGGCGAGGAAAAGAAAGGCGGCGGCGTTGAAGACGCTAGCCCTGACGACGTTGACCATGTGGAAATGCGTGGCGAGGCCGACGAGCGCTCCGGCAAGTGGCACAAAAAGCGCCAGCCAGTCCGCCAGCCGGCGCCGGCCGCCGCTGAGGCGCCGCACGCCGATCCAGAACAGGGCGTATCCGCCGATCCCGAGCGTGAAGCTGGAAAGCCGCCACAGAGTGGGCGGCAGCAGTTTTTGCTCGCCATAGCCCGCAAGCGTCGAGGCGAGCGCCAGGAAGAGGAAACCGCTCGCCAGAATGCCAAGCCCTTGGTCCCGCGGCGATTGCCAACGCGCATAGAGGAAGCAGAAGGCGCCGATCAGGAACGACGACTTGTGAAGCAACAGAACGGTGGCAAGGTCGAGTTGGGCAGTCATTGGATCGCTCGGGCGGGCTTGGGAGGCGGGCAGGGCTGGAAAGCGCGCCGGTCCGCTCTATCCACAATGGATTGAGCGATTCCTAAATTCGTATGACAAATAGGCATTCTTGTCCCAATTCGGGACAACTCGATCGATTGCCAACGCAATCGAGCGATCTTACGGCGATGTTTAGCCTGCAGATCACGAACAGATTGAAAAAGGGGAAAGTGACGCTTCCGTCTCGATGAATGGTCGGAGTGGAGAGATTCGAAGTCTGCCTCTACCCCGATTACCGATTGATTTACATTGATATTTTTCGTGCGCCTCGACAGCTTGTGTACCAGCCATGTGCGCTCTCGTCAAAGCGACTTTTGTAGCCGTGGGCAACGACATTTTTTTCCAGCTTTCCTTCAAGTGTCACCGATGCGAAAGTCTTTCCTAACTTCTTGCGTTGATTGTAGGCGGTCACAGATTTCTACCGCTTGGCTATTGATGACGTGTTGAATGATTACGGTCTCGCATCTGCAGGAAAGCCTGAGTATTGGATATGTCACCGCGACAGCCGCCGCTGCGCGTATTAACTTGGCAATCAAACGCGAACACGATTACGGGGTTGATGGGACGTTCCTTGCCATGGCGCAGCGCCTTCAAGGCATCGATGCGGATGGCAACGAGGAATATCGGTATGTTGAGAGCGGCACGAAAATCGACTTCCAGCTCAAATGCACTACCAAATGGGAGTTCAGGGGAGACAATGTCGCTTGGAAAATCAAGGCGCAAACTTACAACGATCTGGTTTCTCGGCCTGCCTACGCACCCCTGTTCTTGGTATTGATGTGCTTGCCCCAGGACGCCAATGATTGGCTGTCCTCGACGGAACAGCAACTAATCCTCAAGCACTGCTGCTATTACGCCGAAATAGCCGGACCACGCTTGGCAAACGAGAACTCCAGCAAGCTAATTGAAATTCCACGGGCCAATCTTCTCACACCTGACGCAGTCTTGAGGCTGCTGAGTGAGATGGATGCTAAGTTGGCGGGGATGTTCTGATGAGTAACGACCCCAAACTGAAAGCGGACCTTATGACGTTCTTACGAGAGAACGGATGGTCTCGGCAAATCAGCAAGGATCGGCAAGTCGTTCGCTTCCAGATGACGAACGCGGGCCTCGACAAGCCCGTCAACATCTACTTCACCGAGAAAGCGGGAGCGCATCATCGCGACCGTATCGAAGTTGAAGAAGCACTCACAACCGTCAGGCAGTTCTACGGCATACCTTTCGCGGAACTGCGCCACCGGATGGACACCTTAGCAAGGGGGGGCAGCCGTATCGGCCTGCACCCACGTGACTTTGTGACCAGTCGCGTACCTGATAGGTACGTGGTGGATGATACGATTGAAATGCAAGTAGCGTCTTCAATGGTCGCCTACATGAAGTCGTTGGTGGAAGGGGCGGCGATTGCGGAAGTCGAGTTAACTGGGTCGTTCACGAACGCCTCTGTTCGATCTGCCAAAAGCTATGTGGATGCTTGTCGGTTCGGTCACACCTTCCGGGGCAGTTTCGGTTTTCAGGTCGAATGCCCATTACATGAGGCGGTCCAGTTCGACATGTTCGAGGTAGAGAGGCCACTGGGACGAAAGGTCTCTCAGAGAATTGCGCTCGCCATGGAGGCGGTGACAGAAGCGTTCATACGGGACGATATCAGCAGGCTAACCCAGCCGTCCCTTGTCACCGCTCGCATGTGCGCTGATTTGGCAGACTTCCTTGAAGAAA
Organism: Ensifer sp. ZNC0028; assembly: GCF_000799055.1. NCBI lineage: Bacteria > Pseudomonadati > Pseudomonadota > Alphaproteobacteria > Hyphomicrobiales > Rhizobiaceae > Ensifer > Ensifer sp. ZNC0028. The sequence goes on along the minus strand of NZ_JTLA01000119.1, from coordinate 18,335 downwards.
CCGGTGTTTCGTCCTTCAATCTGGGCGTAGCCTTTGACGCTGCGCTTGCCATTGAAGAGCGCAGTGAAAACCCTGAGTTCGAAGTGAAAGCGGCCTCCATTCCGATGTTGCGCGAGGCAGCACAGCGATTGGAGCCACTACCAGAAGAACAGCAGGTAAACGTAGTTGGCCGTATCATCGAGTTGAAAGCAGCAGGCATCCCGCTGGCAGAGAACGATGACAGCAAACGTCTGGTGACAATTCAATGGGACAGCGACGAGGGACGGCGAAAGGTCCAACTTGAGCTTAATTCACAGGACTATGCAGATGCAATTAGGGCACACGAAAACGGACTTCATGTCCAAGTGAAGGGCACGCTGGTGCGTAGGAGTAGGCGCTCGTCGCTTACCGAAACCGGCCCGTTCAAGGTCCTCGATTGAGCCGTCCGCAAACAGGCGAAAAGGCATAATCTGGGTGTGACAGACCGGCCCCGAAACCTTCACAGCCCCCACGAAGCCAGCGCCTTCTCTGCCCCCGCCGCGTCGTCCTTAATCCGATAGACGGTCTGACGTGAAAGCCCCGTAGCCTTGGCGATCTCGGAGACGTTGCTCCCCTTGCCATCCAAATCCAAGACCAGCGCCATTTGGCTTCGGCTGAAGCTGGGCTTACGTCCCCTGTAAGCGTCGTCGCTCTTCGCCCTGGCATTGGCTACCCCAGCCTTCTGTGCCTCCTTGGTGGCCTCTGCTTGGGCCTGTGCGGTGGCAGCCATGAAGCGGACAAGAGCGTCCCTGACTGCCATCTGCATGGGGTCTGTTGTGGCACCGTCGAAGGTCATGTTGTTGATAATGGTCCTGATGACGACGCCACGGCGGATAAACTCTTCAATCGTGTCCGTCACGTCCCGGTAGTTGCGGCCCAGCCGATCAACCCAGCGAACTACCAGCGTGTCACCAGAGCGCAGCATGTCGAACAGGCGCTTACCTTCTGGCCTGTCCTTCATCAGGACTGAGACACCAGAGACACCGTGATCAGCAATGACGTGATCGAACTTGAAGCCAGCCTGTTCCGCTTGGGTCTTCTGGTGTTCAAGGGTCTGTTCTGAGGTTGATACTCGGGCATAAAGGAAGGTTGCCATCTGTCACTCCGGACTGTCCGTATGGAATATGTCCGAATAAATATCTGTCCGAATATTGATAGTCAACCCTAACGGACAAAAACAAATGCGAGTTTCGACTGTCCGCTCAGGTATACCCTTACGGACAATCAGCTTTTCCGGGCCGCCACCTTCTCCTCGCCTACGATGTAGCCACCATCCTTGCGGAGCCGGGAGGACGATGCGGGTGACCCAGTCTTGGAACTCACGGGCCTCCGGTTTGTCGGAACGCATGACGAGGCGGTAGAGGCCGCTCTCGGAGATAAGCCGAACCGAACGGGCAGCATTCTCAATCCGTTTTAGAATGCTCTCGTCAGTGTTCAGCTTGCGCATAGCCATGCCGTGAGACTTCTGCGGGTAGTCGAGGGCGTAGAGCGCATCCATCGCAAGAACCACGGCTGGCCGTCCATCTCGACTACACGGACGAGCTTGGAGAGATAGTTGAATGCGGTGAGGTTGGCGCGGCTGCGCTCTTACAGCCAGCGACGGACCACGACAGGCATGGCGGGCCAGATGATGCCTGTTCGGGGCAAGTGAAGGGGGGCACCGGGGGAAACTGCCTTTTCCGCTTATCTGATCTGGGGGCAGAAAAATTCGCTATGAACATTTCGGGCGGTAGTGCTTCAGTCAGGGATACGGCCCCAGCTTCGCTTGGCGACGACAAACCAGATGCAGGGCTGCCTCCTTGGTCTTGGTCTTGGTCTCGTTAATGCTCCTTATTATGCATCTCTACGATTTCTTTGTCTTAGAGATAGCTAATGCATCTACGCAGCCGATTGAAGCCGCCTGACGTGGTAGCTCACGGCCTGTTGCGAGTAGCCGGTCAGCGCGACAATCTCGGCCTGAGAGCGCCCGCCTTGGAGCAGATGCTTGACGATGTCTTTGGCTTTGCCTTCACGACGAACGGGAGCAAGCTTTGTGGAAAGCAACTTCTGCCCATCGGGGGTGATCAGGATCATCTTGATGCGCCGTTCCTCGAAGCCGACAAAGCGGCTCACGGTGATCGGGATGCAGTAGCCTTCCTCGATAGCCCAGTTGGTGGCCTCTGGTCGATGAGAGTATCGCGGCTTCCGAAAGTCGGGAGCGCAGACCATCGGGACGCTCTCCACAGACAGGATACGGTTCACGAGACCCAGCGTCTCCATCAGGTCGATGACCTTGGTCGATGTCGTGTTGAGTTTCTCGGCGAGCTTGGCAAGCGTGAGGCAATTGGTAACGACCTCGCCCGTGAGGGGGTTGACGATCTCGCCACGCTTCCAGTCGCGATAGTTCCTGATGTGGCTCCAGCCTTCACGCTCGGCCCGAATGAAGTAACCTTCATCGGCTCTGCTCGGTGGATTGATCGGGCGACCTCCACGGGTATGGGAGGCTGCTTTGTGGCCGTCAAGCCACTCACGATAACTGGTCATTGTCGTCTCTTTCATTCTGGATGAGGGGTTGCTCCGAATTGAGCAGGAGGCGCGATCTGGGGAGACGAGGAGCGAAGGCCAGCAGCCGGTAGCTACTCCGGTCACTGGCGCTTCAGTCTCTTCCAGATGAGCGAAGACAAACAACGCTCTGCGGGCAGTGCGCATTGAGGGCGCTGGTCGTTGTCGATGAAGCGACTGTGCGGGTGGATATGGAAACGGCGAGGAGGATGGACTGACGAGGGTGGTCCTCTCGTCCCTCTCTATCCTTATGTAAGGGGCAATCTCAGCCTCAGTCTTCTCCGTATGCGTGGGGTGTTATCCGCCTCTATATCCATATGGTGGTGGTAATCGAGGCTGCTGTGCAGACTGGAGGAACGCCCGTCTTCATCCGTATGGTAGTGGCAATCGATCAGCCCGTCAGAGCTGGCTATCAGGGCCACGCCTTCGGATGATCTCTTTCCTTATGTGCAGGGCAATCGAGAGCCGGTCCCCTCCGTATGGTGGGGGCAATCTCGCTCTCGGTCCTTCTTTGAGCACGGGGTAATCGAGGGACGGTCAGGGACGGCTCTTTGACTGCATCCAGCTTGGCCTTGCTCTCCGCAGCGAGCTGCTCGGCCCACGCACGGGCAGCGATGGCGGGGCTGGAGAAGTCAGGCAGCGCCGGAGCCATCCCCCGCTTCAGTTCCTCTTCCATCGCATTGAACTGGGCGATGTACTTCAGCTTGAACTGCTGCGCCTTCTTACCCGTGAAGCCCATCGCCAGCAGCGTGAAGCCATCGCGGGTCATGTCGAAGGCACGGTAGTGGCACTTACCGAAGCCGGTGCGACCCTCAAGCTGGATTTCAGAGAACATTGCTTGCGGCTCAGTTTTGAGCATCAAGGCGTCGAGGTCTCGCAGCACGTTCTTGTGAAGCTTGCCGAAGTAATCGGCCACGTCGCGGCTGTTGCAGACGACGGTGTTCTTCTTGACGGTGACGATGGGGGTCTCCTCAAAATTGAGGACACCCTCTGCGATCACAGGAAGAATGGAACCTTGCGCATCTCGTTGGCCAGGCCGGGAAGCATCGCCTCACTCTTGCCGTAGCCCTCGCCAGACTTCCCGCTGGAACGTCCGGTGATGTAGTTCTTCGCTGCGTCCAGCACTCCGCCAACAAGGCAGACATCCTCAAAAAGGTGACGCCATCCATGACTGGGGGCCAGTTCAGGTCGAGTGATCTTCACCGTCTCGCGCAACCATTCGCCAATCCTCTGCTGTGATCGGTTTGAGAAGATGCGATTATCTTCGGCCAACGTGAGACCATTGACGAACTCCATCAACCCTTCCTTGATTAGCTCTGGATGCACGGGGACACGGCGCTCACTGCTTCTCGTTTTGAGCGTCTTACCTCCAGATGTTGTCAGGCGGTAGAACCAGTCATCACCTACCTTGAAGAAGTTGCTCTTGGAGAGTTGCGCAACCTCCTCAATACGCGCCCCTGAATAGGCACACATCCAAGGCAGCCATCGCAGGTCATTGCGTGTTTCCTTGCGAGCGGCGGAAAGAACCTGCTTTGCTTCCAGCATCGTGTACGTGCGGGCGTCACTGGGTACTGGCTGGAAGCTCGGTCTCTCGATGGTAGCCAGCGGGTTTCCAAGTGGGAAGAGCTTACCGTGGCTGTGCTTGCGCGCCCATTCGATCACAGTCCTTACGTTCTGGAGGCGCTGGCCGATGGTATTGTTACTCAGTTCACCGCCCTCCATCAACGCCAACTTCCAAGCGTCGGCTTCCTCAGGGGTGACAGTGGTTAGATCATCGCTCTTACGGAAGGTGGCGAACGCATCCGTTGCCAGCCGGTATTTATCGACGGTCTCTTCCCGCAATGGTACGGCGTCCTTACCCGCCGAACGCCGTCTGACACGCTCGTCAATGACGGACTTAAAGGTCTGCGAACTTGTCGCTGCTGTCGGCTTAGGTTCTGCCTGAACAGCTTCAAATGCAGGGTATCGCTTCGTCTCGCCGCTGTCGGAATAATCACCTTCGGCCTTCGCCTGATTGACACGGGCCATCTCGTCCAGCCCTTCGGCCACCTGCATCAGCAGCCTTTGCCGGTACTGAGGTGCGAGGATCATGCCGTGTATCGCCAAGCGGGCATCGGCAAGCTTACCGAACCGCTTCTCCATGTCTGTGGCTTGCTGCTTAAGGGTCGGTATCGTCAAGGAATTGAGGCGAGCAGCTTTGGCCGCAGCGTTCTGCTCCAGCACACGGTGCCAATTCTCGGGATTGCCGGGGTCATCGTCAAACGCTTCGATGAACGCTGCCCTAATCTCACCGGCAAGAGCAACGGATTGCTTATGGCTGAGCGGCTTTGGCCCATCCTTCATCGCTTGCCACGTCGATTGAAGAGCAGAGTATGCCTTAGCGAATCGCTCCTTCGCTGTGCGTGGCTCGCGTGTTTCCAGCGACACCTTCACGAAGTCCGTCATCTTGACCAGCTTGAAGCTATCACCAACAGGAAGCGTAACCGACTGCCCTTTCGCACTTGCGGGCAAATCAGACGGCACCCGAACGCGTAGATAGTAGGTGTTACTGATCAAGACGGGAGAAGGCATTACGAGGGCCATGTGCGCCACCTTTGTGTACCAAGACAAGCGGCGCAAAACTCAACAAGATCAATTATCTAACCAATTCAATGGGAAGACGATGGTCGGAGTGGAGAGATTCGAACTCCCGACCCTCTGGTCCCAAACCAGATGCGCTACCAGACTGCGCTACACTCCGTGCCAACGGCGCCGGAGATACACGCTTCGTAGCAGGGCTGCAACAGCAAAGTTTCCCAAAGCCACATCTACGATTGGGACAAACGCACAACTTCGCTCATCTCCTACCGGAAAGCCAAATTTATCCGGCCAAAAGTCATTCCGTTTTAAATCATTCTGCGTTATGGGAAGACGGAATGCTGGCGCCCGTGAACGTTGCCAGCGAAAGTATGGAGCCGTTCGAAACCATGTCCGCAAAGATCTATCGTCCAGCAAAGACCGCCATGCAGTCTGGCAAGGCCAAGACGAATCTGTGGGTGCTGGAGTTCGATCAGGAAAAGCCGCGCACCATCGACCCGATCATGGGCTACACCAGCTCCGGCGACATGAAGCAGCAGCTGCGACTGACGTTCGAAAACGCCGAGCAGGCAATCGCATACGCCGAGCGCAACGGCATCGAATACCGCGTGATCGCGCCGAAGGAAGCGACCCGCAAGAGCGTGTCCTATCCGGACAACTTCCGTTTCAACCGGATGCAGCCCTGGACCCACTAAGGTCCTTCAGCCGCATTCGACGGGCAACGCCCGGGACGGCCCCTTAGCTCAGTTGGATAGAGCACCTGCCTTCTAAGCAGGTTGTCGCAGGTTCGAATCCTGCAGGGGTCGCCAATAATTTCAAACGCTTAGCTGGTGCGTTGGTCGGCTAAAGAACGACTTTACGGTTTTCCCGCTACAGTTTACAGGAGCCATTACCTGAGGATCTGCGAGACAGCGTCATCGCCGGCTTGTCTTCTCAGTGTCGATTTCTCATCCGCCATGAGGAGCGTGGCGGATAGGCCCGTCGATTCACGCCCTAACGCTCAGCAGAACGCTAAGCGCGTTTCCGAAAGCAGGAAAGAAGCGCCGTAACGGGCTTGAACAAGAGCCTATGGCCCTTGGTGTACATGCGGCCCGGCCGGTGGATCGTCAGCGCATAAAGATACGAGCGCTTCTCTTGCAAGTAGGACCGGAATTTCTGCACGACCTGACGCCGTGCATCGTTCTGTCGCGCCCGCTTTGCGTCCGTGAGGCTGAGGTGTTGCGTGACCAGGCTTTCTTCGCAGCCAACGATCAACCCGCCTCCCAAGGCAAAGCGAATGGCCCATTCGCGATCGACGGCCCTGCGGAAATTCTCGTCGAAGGCGAACTTGCGCAAGGTCGAAACGCGGGTGAGCATGGTGCAGGTGCCGACCCTGCCGTCGCCGGGGAGGGGATCGTCGCAGAGGAGATGGAGCGCGACCGCATCGCCACCCACCGGCTGCGCGGTGCCCATGGCGCTGAGGCTCCTCGTCTTGCCGTTGGAGATCACGCGCCTCGTGCAATAGACCGAGATAGGCGCCGTATGCCGTTCCTCCGCCGCAAGCAGCTTTGCGAGCTGAACCCTTAGCCGTTCCGGAGCGTTTTCGTCGTCCGAATCGAGGAACGCCAGGATTTCGCCAGTCGCTTCGCGCGCGAGCGTGTTGCGCGCGCCAGCGTTGCCCTTGTTGGTATCGTGACGAACCAGCCTTACCCGCGGATCCTGCTGGCTGACGGATTGGACGATGGCGGCGGAGCGATCGGTAGAGACATCGTCGCAGACCAGAATCTCCAGATCATCCCAGTCGAGTTGTCTGGCAGACAAGAGCGTCCGCTCGATCGTCTCTTCGGCGTTGTAGCAACATATCGCAAGTGTTACGCGCATTGATGCCTGTTCCTGTTGCGACCTGTGCTGTTCGGTGACGGTTCCGCCATCGCCGGCATGTTTCCGGATGAAGACTAATTCTGCTTGTGCGCTTTGGCGGACGAGCCGACCATGCGCACGGGAACGGCATTGGGCTCCAGATATGAGCTGTCCGAGCGCACGAAGAGGACGTCGACGAGGCGATTGTGCGAACGATGGGGGATGACATCGGCGACTTCGAAGCCTTGCTCTGCCATGTACGCGACAAGTTCCGAAAACCGATAGCTACCTTCAAATCGGCGACGAAGGCTCGCCTCCGTGAAGACGAATTGCGTTTCCCGAAGCGTTTTTTCTGCTCCCTTGAGAACATCAAGGTCAAAGCCTTCGGTGTCCACCTTCAATCCGAATGGACCTTTGTAGCCCTTGCTTTCCAGAAGTTCGTCCAGCGGCGAAATCTGTATCTCGACCGTCTTTTCCGGCTGCCGCTTCCAGTCCCTGCGTTTCATCAAGCTCGAGGAGGGACCTTCCAGGGAAAGCGTTGCTACGCCCTTGGCAGAGCCTGCGCCCGATTGAATGTAGTCGAAGTTCAGGCCCTTTACGCTGTCTGCGGCCTTCTCCATCGTATCCGGCTGGGGATCGATCAGGACGAACTTCTTGTCCTTGAACAGTTCGTAGAACACCGGGCTGCCCTGATAGACGCCGACATCGATGAATGTGTTGATAGCGAAGCCGTAGCGCTTCAGGTACGCAGCAGAGTAACGTTCCTCGGAAACGTGGAAACCTTGTCGCGTCAGCATCGAGGCGGCTGAGCGAAGCACCCGATTGAACAGCTTTCCCTTGGTCATAGTCCCCTCGGCAATTGCAATTTTCTCCAGACGAAACGCCTGGCCAGGTTAACGTAGTACTGGTGCTCAGATTTTCAGGCAGTTGTCCGGCACGTAGAACACGGACGTCCGCCACGGACGGCCGTTGACCGGTCCGAAGCCGTCGAAGTCGAGACGGCGATAGCCGTTGTTGATCAGCAGGTCGTATCCCTCCTGATACCGCTCGCGTTCACTGTTGTCCCAGATGATTGCGGAGGGCCTTTGCTTCAGGTTCATCGTCGCCTTGGCGCAATTCACACGATCGCGGCCGTCGATGACGACAACGTCGAAGGCGGTATCCTGGTGGCGCGTGAGAAAATGCAGCATCGGGTAGGTGTACCAGGGGCATGGTTCACCGTCGGCGGTCATCGGCTTGTGCTGTTTTGCACTTTCCAACCAACCCATCTGCCTCGCGCTTTCGACGAACTTCGGGAAGAAGTCGCGCGGGATATCCGGAGTCTCCCACAGAAGCAGGTCGAGTTTCTGCTCGATCTTTGGAATGCGGCCGATGAGCTTTGTCGCTTTTACGAAGTTCTTCATCGCGCCCAGCATCATAGTCTCCCTCAGTTTCGGACATGCTTAATGGCTTATATGTTTTGTTAGCGCAAGCGATTGAAACGCGGTTCTGGCAAGCGTCGAAGTCCGTCACCGAGCAGCCTCATCGCCGATTCCTCACGAACAATGGGCGCCTTGGTCGGCTTGCCGAGGCGCTGGACGTTACGGCAGTGCCGCTACGAAGCCGCAAGTCACATAAAAAAACGGGCCGGCGGATGGTTTCCGACCGGCCCGTTCCGGCAAAAGGCGGAAAGGGGAACGTCTCTGCGCGGGGCTGCAGCGCCGCGCGTAGGGAGATCGATACGGTCTGATAATGCCCGAAAGGCAGTATTGGAATTGACATTTCCCGCTTGAAATTTGACATTTCCCGCATGCCTTCCGATGGTCGCCTACAATCTGTGATCGAAGTTTCCGTCGTCATCCTGCCGGAGTCGTCGATCATGTCGCTAGCCTCCGTCTTGGACCCGATGCGCGCTGCAAACCGCATCTCGGGCCGCGAGGTGTTTCGCTGGCGGCTGCTTTCGGCCGATGGCAAGCCGGTGGTCTTGACCTGCGGTGTGCCGATCGCGGTCGAGGGGATGCTGCACCCGCCGCTTGCCGGCGACGCGCTGCTGGTGATTGGTGGCTTCAACCTTGATCGTCACGCCGGTAAGAAATTCATCGGCGGGCTGCAGGAGTGCTCACGGCACTTCGATATCGTCGCCGGCATCGAATCAGGCTGCTGGCTGCTCGGCCGCAGTGGTCTGCTCAACGGCCGCAAGGCGACGGCGCATTGGGAGGAACTGGAGGATTTCAGCCAGACGTTTCCAGAGCTGGCGGTGCTTGGCGACCGCTTCGTCATCGATGGCAAGTTCTGGACCTCGGGCGGTGCTTCGCCGACCTTCGACATGATGCTGCACTGGATCACGCAGCGGCTGGGGTCTGCCCTGGCGCTCGATGTCGCCAGCATCTTTGTCTACGACCAGACGCATAGTGCAGCCGACGTTCAGCCCTATGTTTCGCTCGGGCGGATCGAGACGCGCGACCCGAAGCTCGCCGAGGCTATCCGCCTGATGGAGCGCACGCTGGAGCGTCCCTTGACGATCGCGGCACTGACGAGACGACTGTCGATCTCGCAGCGCAAGCTGGAGTTGCTGTTTGCGCGAGGATTATCGACGAGTCCCGGCGCCTATTACCTTCGCCTGCGTCTTCAGTTCGCCCATCGACTGGTGCGAGACTCTGCTACTCCGATCCGAGAGATTGCCCTTCGATGCGGTTTCGACAGCCTGTCCGCCTTTTCGCGCGCCTATAGCCGCGAGTATGGAATGAGTCCGCTGAAGATGCGACTGGCCCGCAGAGGAGCGGAGGCCTAGGCAGCGCATCCCGTTAGAGGCCATTGATAATTTAGGGCCGCATCGTTCTCGTCGTGCAACGAGAAAGAGGGGGCTCCGCATGTTTCACTGGTCGCCAATCCGCTTGAGAGAAGGCAGCATTGTCGAGCCTGGCAATTTCGGGCGCATGATCAGGTGCTACCGGCCAGATCAATTTGGCGACGGCTGGCGGTTGGCCGGGGAACTGCTCTTCGAGCAGGCCCGTGAGGCCTACGCTCCCAAAGCTCCCTCGCGGCTGAATGCCTGCTTCATGTGTCCGACCTATGATGACGCCATGCGATATCAGGCGGCCTACGATCCTCACTTTCTACAAGTGCTTCACGAGGTGGAGATTGTTGAACTCGGTGCGTCGCCACATACCGGTGCGCTGAGCGTGCTGGATGAGAACCAGAGCATGTCCTTGTTGGATTCCTACCGCCGTCAGGCGCGCGATTATTGGAAGGCCGGGGCGAGGGGGATCGCGAACACGGCGTCGTCGATCCGGGTTGTTCGGGTCTTTTGACCCATTCGCCTTCCGACCGCATCATTGACGTTCGTTATGCATGGCGTGTGACGCGGTTTGCCGGCCAGGCGTCGGTGGGCTGAGCCGGCCGGGTGCAGTGGCGGGGCCGCTAGACGCTAATGAACCGTTTGTGGTGGCTCATCGGTAAAGGCCTGGATGCCGTCGCGCTGCACCGTGGCGATAAACTCTTCGAAAGCTTCCCTGTCGGTCGGGAAGGGTTCCTCCCATGTCGTCGAGAAGCCCTCCTCGTCGATGACCTCGAGGGTCCAGTCGCGATTCGTGCCTGCCTCCCGGTAGATCCGCAATTCCACGACGACGCCGTCGTCACTGAATTGGCCGGAAAATTCCGAAAACTCGTAGTTCTGTTCTTCGTCAGTCATTTCCGAAGTGTAACACGCTTGCTTGAGGACGTCCTGCTATGTTCGGCCTCGACTATGCTGCTCGCAGCTTCAGCCGGGCACACAGGCACATCCGATCGTCTCCACGAAGGTTTGGACCGGAACGCGCCTGTTACCTTGGTGAATGGTCCTGCCGTTACCGGCAGCGGGCCTCGTAGCGGCGGCCGTAGCGGTCGCGATAGATGCAATAGCCCTGGCGCTCCTGGGAGCGTCCGATCAGGTTGCCGATAACGCCCCCTGCGACCGCGCCGATTGCCGCGCCGCCCCAGCTGTCGCTGACCGCCCCGCCGATGATCGCACCGGTGCCGGCGCCGATCGCCGTACCTTTCTCGGTCTGCGTGCAGGAAGCAAGCGTACCAATCATCAAAACCGCAATGACAAGCTTTCTCATGCCTTCACCCCTTTGCTCGATACCAAACTGGGCAGTTCACCGCTTTGCATCCTCAGCGAGAGCCTCAGCATCTACTCAACGCGACGAATTGTCGATAGCACGGAATGCAACAGGCGAAAGATGGGGCGCGGCGCGCACCAAATATTGGGGCTAATACGCGCACATGGCGATGAGAATCGGCGTCGGAAAACGCTGACAAATAACCAATTTCATTGGGGTTTTCGTGGTGAGCGCGCAGGGATTCGAACCCTGGACCTACTGATTAAAAGGCTTTACCTCAATCCTTGATTTTCAGGCGGTGTAGCATGCTTTGAGACCATTTTGCTACCGTAAAAATCTGTAAGGCGCGGTATTAATCGTCAATTTGATCCATTTTTGCGGCGTCATCCTCGCTGGGGAACATGTGTCCATAGCGGCTCATGGTAATGTGAAATGTCGCGTGCCCCGCAAGCGTTTGAACCTGCTTTGGCTGATACCCGGCCTCAATCCATGTGCTGACGGCGAAGTGGCGCAAAGAGTGCCAGCCCGTATCGACGCCAGCGGCCTTGAGGGCAGGGAGCCAGAACCGCTTGACGAAATTTGTGTGCCGGGTGAACCCGCCCCGCGCATCGGGAAATAGATAGTCGTCATCTTCCTTGTAGCGCGTCACCTCGCGCCATGCCTTCAGGTCTGTAACCATTTTCCGGCTAAGTCTGACAGTGCGCTGACCGGCTGCGCTCTTGGTCGTGTCAAACTTTCCGAATGCATCCACGCGGCTAGAGACAACCAAGGACGCGTTTTCTAGGTCTAGGTCAGACCATTTCAGTGCCCATTGTTCGCTCGCCCGGAGTCCCGTTCTTGCGGCAAAGCGAACGCGTAGGGGAAGGGCATGCGGCTGAAGGCTTCGCGGCTGTTTGAATTCGTCTGCTGCCTTGAGGATCGCGTCAAATTCTTCCTTGGTCGGCGGCACTACCTTTTCAGTGCCTTCCCCTCGCTTGCCCTCAACACGCCGCCCCTTCGCAACATTGCCCGCAACCATGTCCTGCGCGACAGCGTAATCTAGCGTACGGGACAGAGAGCCAATTGTGCGCCTGATCGTTGTCAGGCCAACGCCTTTGCCTTCCAAAAGCTTGATCAAGTCCGTCACGTATCGGGCCGTCAGGTCGGCAAGCTTCACGGTGCCAAGCGTCGGGCGCACGTGGTCCCGTAGCTGGCCTGCCGTGTTGGTGACGTACATGCGGGTCCGCTGGCCCTTGTCTTCCTGCGCCTGAAGCTCTTTAGCGTATGCGTCGATAGCATCGCCTACCGTCTTCTTTGCCGCCTCAGATCGAAACGCGCCCTTGCTGATTTGGCCCTCTACTTCGATCCGGCGAGCGTCGGCCTCTTTCCTAAGCTTGAATTGTTCCTTGTGGCGCTTCCCCTGCCTGTCCCGAAAATCGAGGACCCATGCCGACTGCTTGCCAGCCTTTGTTTCCCATGTCCTTTTCGATACCGTCGCCATGTCATCCCCTGACCAACTGATATTATGGTCTCACGGATAGCTCCGGCGCACGGCAGATGTCAACAGGGGCATGACTTCGTGGTTCGGGCAGTTTCGAGGGCGCCAGCCCGACAGGCACGCGCGGCGGCGCGGGGCCAGATGGCAGCGGATAGAAGCAATCCGACATGGGTCTCTGGATGGCTTGCGCCATCTGGGACTCCCCGCACACCTACTTTTTTATACATTAAATCAATTGGTTGTCAGATTTCTGCAGAAAATACAGCAATCGCTGCTGAGGATTTCGTTGCCAATCGTAAATCTGGAATAGCCACGGGAGAAACCGTAAACCACGAAAGGAAGATGCACATATGAACGATAATCTTGAACTGCTGACCGGCGCCAATGCAATTGCGAAAGTCCTGGGGGTCAGCCCCCGCCGCGTCTATTCGATGGCAGAAACAGGCACCCTGCCAGCCTTCAAGCTCGGCGGCACTGTAGCAATCCGCCGCTCGAAGCTGGCCGAATGGATTGCTGATCTGGAAGCTTCTGCGCTGGCTGCCTGATGTCATGGCGTCGATAGACTGGACTGAGGAAAACTATGTTCCCCGCCCGCCCGAAACGACAGAGCAAAAGGCGGAGCGGCTGCGCAGACACAAGGAGTTGCAGGCGGCGCGCACGGCAGAGCGTCAGCAGCGAGAGGCAGAGAAGGCAGAAACGGGAACCAAGGAAGCGGCGCGCGATATCGCCAGCAGCCGGACGGCGAAGCCAGCAGAAGAAGATGACGGCGGATTATGGGGCAGTGATGGCCGTGTCGGCGGTCCCGGCTTCGATCCTGAATTGAGCGACGATCTGATTAAGGGTGTACTTCCTGAAGAGGGCGTTTTGCTTGTGACGGGTGTCAGCGGCGCAATGAAGACGTTCGGCCTCCTGCGCCTCTGCAAGGATTTGGCCACGATGAAGACCTTTTGCGGGTTCCCCATCATGCGGCACGGCGGAACGGTCTATCTGGGCTATGAGAGCCCGGCAACCATCAAGCCACGCATTGAGGCTATGCGCGTTGCCGACGATGACGGGGACGAAGAGATTGCTTTCATGGCGCCCACTGACTTGCGGCCATTTAGCGAGGATCGGGCTTTTGAGCGTCTGGAAACGTCACTTGAACGGGCTCATGACAGGTTCATTGCTCGCTTCCGTATCCCTTTGGTTTTCGTCCTGATCGATACGGCGATTGCAGCCGGGCTGATTGCAGACGAGATGAAGCCGGAACAGTGGCAAGCCATGTGGAACCGTCTAGCGGGCATTGCGCGGCGCCTGCGGATCGTTATCGGCGTTGTGGCTCACGCTGGCAAGGATGCTTCACAAGGCGCGCGCGGATCGTCAGCCAACTATGCCGGGGCTGACGCTGAACTCACCTTCAGCGCGGCTAAGAACCGGATTACTGGCGATATCGTCGGACGGCTTTTAGCCCTGACGAAATCGAAAGACGGGACAACCTTCCCCATGGCGGCGCTGACGGGTGATGAGTGGTTCGTTGGCAAGACACCCAAGGGCGAGCGAAAGAACGTCTTTGCAGTCGAGTTTGACACGTCACCTGAAGCGATTGAGCGGGCGATTGCGCAACAGGCAGAGGCGGTGGCGGCGAAGCCTGCAAGGGCAGAGACGGGCGCCGGGAATGGCGATGAGGAAAGCGGCGGAAGGGGGCGAAAGATCAACCTAGACACCCACGCTGGGCAAATCTTCCTTGCCTTCAGGAAGTACGGGAAAGAGGTCACGGCTGAGGATGGGGCTAGGGTCTGGCGTCTGCCTGCCGATGGTCCGCAAGGTCTGACAAAGGTCATGCGCCAACTGCCGTACTATCTGGAAAACTCGACACGGCTTAGCAACTTTGATCGGGCGGAAAAGGCGCTGAAGAAAATGACCGGCAAACGCGTGCACCTTGACGAGGTGAGCAATCATTATTTCGTCAGCGCGGAAGAGCTGAAGTCGGCTCTGGGCATGGTCTGAATTTTCCTCAGTTGGAAAGTGAGGACATGAGGAAACCTCACCTCACTAGTCCTCAACTGAGGACATGAGGACTCCTCACCTTGATTTGGGGGTGAGGACAAAGAAACCCTTATTTTGCAGAGGGGCCAAACACAATTCCTCACCTTCCTCACCCCCCTTCTAAAGCCTTAAAGCTTAGAAGGGGGGCGTGAGTGATGAGTGAGGAAAGCGAGCAAGTGATGAGGTGAAGAGTGATGAGGTGAGGAGCCTGCACACAAACATTAGAAAGGATGAATAAGCATGAGCAACAAAGCAAATTGGCAGGCGACGGAATACGGCCTTGAGATTGGCAGCTATGCGCTTGAGGGCAACAGTCTGCATTGGGTCAGGAAAGATCGCGGCGGCGTCTATAACGATATCATGCACATTGCCGGGAAGGGCTGGCAGGATCACGACTTCGCGCAATTCGTCTCTGAGTGGCGCAAGGCGATGGTGATGCATGGTCACGCGATTGATGAAGCGATCTTTGAGCGGACCATTCGCAAGGTGGTCAAAGACAACGCCCGGCGCGTTGCAACTCGCATCTTCGAGCGTCTGGACGATGAAATGCACCGGCCCGAAATTTTCGAGGAAGGCGGATTCAACATCATCAGTTGCCGCGAGATGTTTGCTCGCTCTGACCGGATCAAGCCCGTCTTGGCGCGGGTGCTGGCATGAGCGAGACGGCGGCAGAAACGACGAAGCGGCGCAACGGCTGGCGCTATGCGAACGCCTGATAAGTGAAACTTGGACCGGCCTTTCGGCCTGTCTGGGACTAACCGTCCCTCTGATCTGAGGGGCAGTTGAACGAATGCAGGGATAGCGCAAGACATCCCGGCGACTTGCTGGCGATCATTGCTGGCACGCAAGCAACACAAAATCGAGACAACGCCAGAGAGGGCGGGACGCCTCAGACACGCGGCAGCGGGTCCAAGCTTCCTGACCTAGCGATGGCGCATGTCTGCAATCACAAGGAGAAATTGAAAAATGACGAATAACGCAACCAATATGATTGGCATGACCGGAACCCTGATTGTCAGCCCGGCGCGCGTCCCGGCAAGTCCGAGCGATCCGATGCAGCACGAAGTCAAGCAGGGCTTCGCGGTTCACGCGGTCGTTGGCGATAGCCTTGTTCTGCTGATGGACTGCGGCACAAACACGCTGACTCCGAAGATTGTCACCATTGCTGATTTCCGCGATGGCGAGACCGGCCCCGGCTGGCAGAAATTCTATCACCTGCACCCTGTCGAGAAGGTCTCTGCTGTTGCGGTGGCAATCGAGAAGCTGAAGAACGGGCAGCTTTGATCATGACGGCTTCATGCGCGGAACGATACGCGGCACAAGTGGCGGCATTCAAGAAAAGCCGGGCAGTGGCACGGGCGGCGCGGTTGTCTCTGGCGGTAGGCGACAGCGGGCTTGTGTCCATTGTCGAGGTCAGCCGCAACCGGGCTCTTGCTCGCGTCTATCAGGCACCCTTCAAAGTCTTGGCTGTTGCTGGCGATCTGCTGACGGTGGCCTATCAGGATTGCAGGGGCATTGAGGTGCGGCGCATGATCCGGCGCACTGATGCCGGGCGGCGTATCTGGAATGGCGGCGACTCCCTGCGGTTCCATTTCGACCGGTTGGCAATGCTTGCGGCTGAGGTGGAAGCGGCAGCGCTCGCAAGGAAGTCTGAGGCCAAGGCGAAGGCAAGCGCCTACCGGGCACGGCGAGCGGCACAGCTGGCGGCAGCGGCATGAACCCGGCGCGGTATATCGAGGTTGTCGGCATCCCGGCGCGATATGTCACCATTGGCGACACGGGCAAGGTGCTGTCTATCGTCCCCAATGGTGACGGCTATGAGGTCGGCTCAATTTTCTGCCGTCGCTTCCGGGTCATCAAGGAGACCGCAACGCATGTCACGCTGCTGATATCCGTCAGCCGCAACAAGCGGCAGCGCCAGCGGATCGCGCGGGCAGATTTGAACGTGAGGCTTTCCCCTGCCGGGCGGATGGTCGTGCGGTACATCGTGGACAACAAGAGAGGATACAATGAGCAAGCTTAACGGCCTGACGGGCGTCAAAACGTCATACAAGCTCGACACGGCAAACCGGAAGCGCGCGGGCGTGTCCTTCCCCTTCGAGGTGCTTGAGGTTGTCGGCGGCGCGCTGGCGCTGAAGCTGACAAGCCGGAAAGAGCAGTGGATTGAATTCGTCCCGGCTGTCGATATGGGCCGGGCGATCCCAGAAGATGACGGGGAAGTGTCTTTCTTCAATCTCGATGCGGTCAAGCTGCCAAAAGCGACCCCCGCCTAAATCGACTCCAGATGCGTGCAGGCGAGCGGTAGCGCGTCCGGCTGCCTAGCGCGTCGTTCCATCCCTTGCGCTGCTGCTGTCGGGCAACCTGACCGGGTTTCCTGCAACGACGGCGTGCGAGGGCCGGTGAGTAGCGACGACGGCCCGGCGCGGCGTCTCGTCATGCGCGGCTTGTGTCAAAATTCGCCCAGGCATCTCGCCCCCTTTCGTGAGGGCGGGACGCACCAGACAGCTTTGCTGTCCAGAGACCCGTTGCAGCGGCTCAAACCGGCGCGGGTCTTAAATCTAAGACAGGCGGGGCGACCCGTCATCAATCCCTGAAAATCAAACAGAAAAGGAGCCTATCCAATGGCTAAGCCTACTACTGCGCGCTTTGGTGCGTTTGCCGTCATGCTCGGAACACTCGTTGCAGCGCCCGTCTATTCCGCCCCCTGCGGCTTCACTTCCAAGAGCCTTGCGCTCACGAAAGACCTGACAGAGGTCGTTATCCCTGATTGCGATGCGCCCGACGCTGCAAGCTGGGTTGGCCGCGACGTCACAAGCCTTTCCGCCTCCGTCAATGGTGAGGGCGTGCTTGCCGCCGAAAGCGTCAAGACGTGGCTTGATGCTTACAACCGCACAGAGCCCACGCCCGTTAAGATCGTGCTGACGCTCAAGACGGAAACGATCACGTGGACCGGCGTCATGCACGTTGCGAACCTGACGATTGATGCCGAGCAAGGGGGCAGGGTCAATCTGAATGTCGAGCTTTCTTCGGATGGCGAGCTTGTGCAGACCATCACCCCTGTCACCCCGTAACGACAACTGACTGACGGCGCTGCGGGCTCGATGCCCGGCGCCCGTCAGCCTCACATGAACCAAGGAGGGATAATCCTATGACTGAGAAAGAACGTCGGCAGGCCATGTTAGATTTGATGGTGCCCCGGATGCACAGCTTTTACAAAGGCTTGCGGGAAAAAGGTGAGGTGCCGACGAATGCAGAAATCCTTGCTGCCTGCCCGCTTCCCCGTGAATATCGAAGCATGAACGAACTACAGAATCTTGCGCTTGTCGAGGTGCGGGATGACGTGGACATTGAGTTGCGCCATGTTAAGTCGGGCGGCTCTGCGCCTGCTAAGGATGACGAGGCCGGGGCTAAGGCATCTGGCTCTATGGTTGATCGTCAGGCGGCGTTGCAGCGAGCGAAGCACGTGCGGCGTGAGGCTGTTTTGGCTGTGATCAAGTCGGAGTCGGCAGCACGTCGCGAGAGGGCGCGTGCTGACATGGTGGCTGCTGCACGGGCAAGCAATGCGGCCAAGGGCAGGACGGCAAACGGCATTCGCTATTGCTGATGGTTCTCGGCTGAGAATTACTAACGCACGTAGACGGGCTGGCTAGCTCGCTGCGTGCGTTTTGCGTTTGGGGCTACTGGTTGGCCGGGCGGGTGTCATGTCGATGCTGAGCCGGGTTGGGGGGCATGGCCGTAAGCATCCGGTGAAGGCCGCAGGTCATGCGGCCTGAGCGTTC
>NZ_JTLA01000118.1:0-6259 GCF_000799055.1 Ensifer sp. ZNC0028 | reverse complement strand
TCCACCCGAACCGGGTGCAGGCGGGCAGCGCCAAGCTCGCGCGCAACGCCTACTTCCTCGACACCGACATGCTCTCCTTCCTGTGGCTGCGCAACATCCAGGAGGACAAGGCGGTGGCCAAGACCGGCGACGCCGACAAGGGCGTGATCATCGGTGAGGGCACGCTGAAGGTCCACAACGAAAAGGGGCTGGGCGTTGCGGCCGACCTCTTCGGCTTGAGTGCGGCGAGCTGATCGAAGAGCCCTCTCCCTCGCAGGCGTGAACCCGACCGCAGTGTCGGCAGCTTGAGCGGCTTCGAGGAGCCGCTCTCGCTCGTCGGCGCTCTCGCGGCCCCCATGAGGCGGTCGGGCGATCGCACCAAGAATCGTTTGAAGCAAACTACGGCTTTCTGGAGCACGAGCTCTTGAATACGCCGGAAAAGAAAGTTCTGAACGAACTGAGCCAGGTCGACACTGCTGATGACGCCGCGCGCATCGTCGAGCGAGTATACTTGAGGTCAGGCAAACCGAAGCTCGCAGAGCGTCAAAAGCTGGCGCGCCGTGCCATGAACCTGCCGAACTATGAGCCGCCCGTGCCGACGCCACGTCCAGTTGACGGGCCGCCGTGGTCTCAGCCCTGGAGTAAGGCAAACCGCTAGGCGCGTGCTCCGTTGCGGGACCGACAGGCGCGCAGCGGAGACTCCGAAATGCCTAGGCCCGGCGCGGTGTCACATGAGCCGTCATGACACACCTCCGACTGACAGCGCTGCCAAATTTCCGTTGCCTTCGTTCCCGTAATGTTCTACAAACATAACGGGTTCGCAGTGGGTGTGTGACCGCAGTGGTTGCGCCTGCGTCAAGGGCGTGGTCGACGCATTCGTCCTCAGAGACAACATTCAAGTTAAAAGGTGAGTTCAGCAGGTGGAGTCTAGCGTTCTTAAGCGGTTTTGCGTGTTCGTGTGTCTGCTTGCGTTTGCGACGCCTGCTGCGGCCGCGCGCATCGACGCGGGAAGGGTGTTTGGAGCGTTCCTGGCTTGCAAATCCGACATCTTTTCCCTGCTGACCAGCGATAAGGCGGATTTTCGCGCAATAGCGATCAAGCCTTACGACCACTTCGCCTCGGATGGGATAACCGGGCACATCCTCGAGTTTGCTGCGCCTGCCGATGCCGATGGGATGCCGCTTGGCAGATACGTCCAGTTCGAGGCGGTCGGCATTGCCGTTCCGCACTTTGCCTGGGGCTTCGAGGTGGAGCGGAGCGTGTCTGAGGTCGTCAAAACGCTTGAGTCGCTGCTGCCCGGCGCCAAGTTCGTTGCCAAAGATGCTGACGCACTTGAACTGAAGCTCAATGCCGACCTTGAGGCGCAAAAGGGCAACGCATCCGTCGCCTCGCAGGACAGCTATAGAAAAATCGTCGTTCGCCCGGCGGACAGCTCCTCACGAGCGCTCGTGATTTGCGACGTTTCCAAGGATCTGATGTCGGGTCTCACAACCGACGAGGAGACGGGAAGGAAGCGGTTGCCTTCACCGGAGGACCTGTTTCCATCGGCGAAAGGGCCGGGGGGCGAAGCCGACAAGATTCTTGACGCTTTCGTTGCCTGCAGGCCCTCGTTCTTCAATGTCCTGTGGGACGAAAGAAAGTCCTTTCCGCGGTTCCGGGTCGAAGCCTTTGAAAGCCCGGCCAACAGGCCTCATGTCCCAGGGGCCGAGAATGCCTACAACGAAGTGGTCACGTTCGAGCATCCCATGACGGTCGGTGATTTTTCCGTCGTGCGCTTCTTTCAGCGAAAGTCGATTGAAGAGGGTAAGCCGACGCGCTTTGCCTGGGCATTTCAGGTGAAGGCAACGCCTGATGAAGTCGCGCGCGCTCTTGCCGAGCGATATCGAGTGAGATTTTGGGGAGATTTTTCTTCTCTGAGCTCAAAGGATGCCGCCACCGGCCCAGTTTCGAAAGACCTGAAGTTCGATTCCTATTTTGACCCTGACGAGCAGACAACCGTAACCTGCGAACCCGACGAAGTCGAAACGAGAGACTTGCGCTTGCCGTGGGCGGAGGAGACTTTCGGATTGGCCCAGCTCGGGCCGCCGCCGATGATCGGCGGCAACAGGCTGATGAACGCGCTCCTGCAATGCCGACAGGATTTCTATGCGTCACTTGAAGAAGAGAAGGACGTCTTCGGCAAGGTGACATTCAAGATGAGCATGGGGCCCTATCGACAGCCGGAAGACGCTGCACATGCGACACTGCGAGTAGCTTTCGAGAAGCCTGTCTATGTTTCAAGCTTCCTTTTGAACGGGTACATCCAGCAACGTGTCGATGTGGCCGGCGATCCGAAACTGATATGGGGACTACAAACGCCGGGAAACAGGGACGACCTTATATATGTCGCGGAGAACCGCACCGGCAGCACGTATGTCGAGAGCCATGGGTGGGCGCTAGACCTGGAGGCCTCAGCGACCGCCTATACGCCCTCTGAAGCACTGGGTTTTGCTGACGGCTTCATCGGCTGCACGACACCCCTTGCTCCTGGCGAAATACCGGAGCCGCCCAACCTCTTTCGGAACGCAGACGCGGGGCGGTAAAAGCTGCCGGCATCCCTTGGTCGCCCCCCGCGCCATCTCTCGCGGCCTGCGGCACCAATGGCGGATACGCAGATTTTTACCGAAACACCGGGCAGGCGGCCGAACTGAACGTATCCTACCCCGAGTATGATCCCGCTGAGGCAAATTATGGCTTCAGCACGAACCCCTCAATGGTGAGCGCGGTGTACGGGAGCCGTTGTCGACTGCCGAGGATATCGACGACGCTACATACGTCGTCGCCGACAAGTACGAGCGTCCCAACTCCGCCAAGATGAAGCTTTGTGAACGTCAAGCGTTAGCGCGGCGAGCGCTGCAGCTTCCGGATTACTCTGTCGAGACACCCGTTCCCCCTGCCAATCCGATGGGCAATCCTGTCTCAGATCCACCCTGGCGGCGCTAGGCGGCATCAAATGCGAGGCGGTGGCCGAAGGATGGCCGTGTCGTAGTTCAGCCGGTTCCGTTGCCATCGCCGAGTTCGTCACGGCACGAACGGCGATAGCTGTGGTTGATTGCGCCGGGCGAGAGATGCGATTTCTTCTCGACGATCTCTTGTGCTTGTTCTCTTAATGTTCTACAAGTTTTGCGAGTGAACGAAGGGGTCGGCGTACCGGTCGAATTCGTCGGTGCGCTGAGGATCGACCACAGCATGCACTCTCAATTTTCCATTCATTAGAGACGTCCGGCGTTGGCCTTGGAGGGATCGTGTTCAGGTGGTGCGTGTCGGCCCTGGCGGCCTTGTTTGTCTTGAGTTCGGCGATCCCGGCGGCGTCCTCGCAAGCGTCATCCGGCAGTGCAAGACAGGTGTTTGGCGCGTTCCTCGCCTGCAAGGCGGACATCTTTTCGCTTCTCGGCAGTGACAGGGCGGATTTTGGCGCAGCAGTGATCGGGCCCCATGACTGGAGCATGTCGGATGGTGTCACAGGGCAAACGATCGCGTTCGCGGCGCCTGTCGACGTCGGTGGCCTGTCGCTCACCGGCTATGTCCAGTTTGAGGCCGTCGGCATTGCCGTTCCGCACATCACGTGGGGTTTTGAGG
Source organism: Ensifer sp. ZNC0028 (assembly GCF_000799055.1). Classification (NCBI taxonomy): domain Bacteria; kingdom Pseudomonadati; phylum Pseudomonadota; class Alphaproteobacteria; order Hyphomicrobiales; family Rhizobiaceae; genus Ensifer; species Ensifer sp. ZNC0028. Next base: position 2,662 of record NZ_JTLA01000118.1, on the reverse strand, counting down.
TCGAGCGGCGCGTATCTGACATCGCCAAGGCGATCGAGGGAATGCTTCCCGGTGCCCGGTTCGTGGCAAAGGATGGCGGTGCGCTCGAGTTGAAGCTCGATGCCCAATCGGTTCCACAGGGCGACGCATCGGTCGCGCCGGAAGACAGTTACAGAAAAATCGTCGTTCGCCAGGCAAACGACCCTTCACGATCCCTCGTCATGTGTGACGCGTCCAAGGATCGAATGGCGGAACTGACGACCGATGAGGAGACTGGCAGGAGGCGCCTTCCGGACGCTGAGGACCTGTTTCCGTCGGCGAGGCGGCCAGCCGTCAAGACCAACCATGTTCTTGACGCGTTCGTCGCCTGCAAGCCCTCTTTCTTCGAGGTGTTGAAGGCTGAAAGACGCATCTTCCCGCAGGTCCGTATCGAGCCTTGGGAGAGCCCGGACAACGCGCCTCACATTCCCGAAGCGGAGAAGACCTACAACGAAACCGTGACATTCGAACACCCGATCGAGATTGCTGGCCTCCGCATCGTCCGGTTCTTTCAACGAAAGACGGTTCAGTCTGGTGAACCGACGCGCTTTGCCTGGGCCCTTCAGGTCGCTCAGACGCCCGATGGAGCCGCTCGTGCTATCGCGGCTCAGTACGGTGCGAGATTTACGTATTACTGGAGTTTGGTCGACAAGGATGTCGGTGCCACGCCGGTTTCGCAGCACCTGACGTTGCGTTCCTACTTCGATCCCGATGAGCAGGCGACGGTGACCTGCGAACCCGACGAAGCCGAGACGAAGGACTTTCGCCTGCCGGAAGCAGCCGAGACCTTCGGCTGGGCCCAACTTGGGCCACCACCGGTAGGCCGCGGCAACCGGCTGATCAATGCCCTGCTGCAATGCCGGGCGGATTTCTTCGAGGCGCTGGGCGAGGAAAAAAATGCTTTCGGCAAGGTGGCGTTCAAGCAGGCCGCCGGCCCATACCGCAAGGAGGGAGACGCAGCGCATGCGCCAATGCGTGTGGCGTTCGAAAAGCCGGTCTATGCCTCGGGCTTCACGCTGACGGGATACATTCAGAGGCGCGTGAATGTTGAAGGCGAGATGAAACTGAGATGGGGTTTTCAATCACCGGACGGCATGAGCAGGATCGAGCGCACCACCGAGAGACGCACAGGAAGCGTTCGTGTGTCCGGCAAGGGGTGGTTGTTCGACCTTCAGACCGACGAAACCGGCTACACACCATCTCCGGATCTCGAGTTTGACGAGGGATTCTTGGGGTGCACGACGCCGCTCGCATCAGGCATGGAACTGTTGAAATCCGGCGACCTCTTTCTGAAATAAGACACGGGAAGGGTGCCGTAGAACTGCAATAGGCTCTTCGGCCAATGCCGTTGCACGTCTCGCGCGTAGCCGGCGGCGCCAATGGCGGCTACAACCCGACGACGGGGCTGACGGTGGCACTGAGCGACGGAACTTGAGCGCCCTTCACCAAGGCGATCTTCGACCAGGTGATGCAGACCGGTTACCAGAACGGCGCGAACCCGCCATCTCTCGGTTTCGCCCGACGTCAAATCGGTCTTCGTCGCCTTCATGTCCGACGCCAATGTTGCACCGTTCCGCTACGCCGTCTCGCAGGGCGGCGAGCGCAACACGATCGTGGCGACTGCCGACTACTATGAGGAACCGGCGCAGTTTCTCGTTGCGAGACGCGCTCCGCTTCTGGGAGTGACGTCTTGCGAGGGGCGCAGATCCGGCCGGAGCATATGTGGCAACACGGCTGCCGGACAGGATATCCTTCTTGTAAGCGTTCCTGAAATGTTCTGCCAGCTATGCGAGTGCTCTCGCCGATCTTGATCGCATTGATCGTGTCAGGCTAGTGCGCTGAGGATGACCCATATGCGGGGTCGGCGGCCAGATGTGGCGGTATGGGCCCAAGGAGGATACTTGTTCAAAGGTGTGGTTAAGGCGCTCTCGGCGCTGTGGATCGTCGGTTTTTCGTCACCCGCTCTTGCAGGGGCGGAGCGCGCGGTCGAGGCCCTATTTGACTGCGACCTCGGTTTCTTCGAGGTTTTCGCCAGCGAACGAGCGGCGTTTCGCCCTCTGGAAGTCAGGATCAGTTATCTTTCTGAGGAGCGTATCGAGATCGTCAAATTCGATCCGCCAGTGGAGGCGTTTGGCCTTCGCCTTACCGGCTACCGGCAGCAGACAGACTTTTACTATGGCCCGCGGCCGACCTCTTTTGAATGGGGGTTTCAGGTTGATGAAACGCCTGCGGGGGCGGTGCTCGCGCTTCGGGACCATTTCCCTGAAGGCTTTGAAGGCGATGATGAGTCGCTGAGGGCGTTAAAGTTCCCGGTGCAAACCCAGAAAAACTTCTATGTTTCCAAGCCGCTGCCGACCGGGGAAACCGGCGCCGATTTGCACTGCTCTGTGTCGCGAGCGAACCTCGACAACATCTGGGCGCTGCCGGATGTCGTCAACCCGTTTTCCGAGGAATGGGACACCAAGGGCCGATGGTGGGCGCGGATCTTTGACTGGTTTCTCGTCCGAGGACGCGAGATTCAGGATCTCGTCGCTGGGTGATGCAGACGGGCCACCAGAACGGCGCCAACTTCCGCCACGTCTCGGTTTCTCGCTTCAAGTGAAATCGGTCTTCGTCACCTTCATGTCCGACGCCAACGTGGCGC
>NZ_JTLA01000117.1:0-8500 GCF_000799055.1 Ensifer sp. ZNC0028 | reverse complement strand
AGAATTGCCAAGCGCCTGCATCTCCTGCGGGCGCTTTTGCTTTTTGGCGCCTTCATTGCGCCATTGTCGTCGCACACATCGCTGGCACTGCGATTTGATTAATCGATTACTCCATTAATCGCACCTCTCGCCGCTTCCCGCGGGCGCGTGTTCCTTCAAGAGATAAAGTGCCATGCCGTCGTTTTCCCCTGAGATTACCGATTTCTGGAGCGTAGAGGGCTGAAACGCAGCTCGACGGGTATGCCGGGCCGTCAAAACGATGCTGACAGAATCTGGCAGGGGTCGCGCGTAAAGTGGTCGCAGGATAAGAGATCGAGGGATTGCAGATGTCGGCGCAGGATATGTTTCAGATGGGTGCAGCAAACAGGTCGGGCGAGCGCAATTTCTGGATCGGCGCGGTTTCCGGCGACGACCTGCAGCATGCTGCGGAAGACGGATTCTCGCGCTTTGGCTATGGCTACGGCAACGTCCAGGCGATGACGCGCATGAAGGCGGGTGACGGCTTCATCGGTTATGCGCCGAACGCCGCCTTCAACGGCCGGGCGGGGCTCGCCTGTTTTGCCGCCATCGGCGTCGTCAAGGAGCGTCCTCCCTACTTCTTTGCCATGGGCGGTGTCGCGCCCCATCGCGGCGACATCGACTGGGCCGACAGCATGGAGGCCCCGGTTCGCCCCTGGCTCGACAGTCTGGAATTTGCCGAAGGCAACCGCAACTGGGACCAGAAGCTGCGTATCGGCCATCTCTCCATCAGCGAACGGGATTTCCGCGTGATCGCGCGGGCCATGCATGCCGACCTCGGCATGGTTTTCCCGAGAGCGTCGGCCTATCGCCAGCAGCTTGCCGGCTGACCGCCGTCGCCCTCAACCCGTCAACAGCACCGTTGCTTCTTCCCCCGTGTCGACCGGTTGCTCCACGGAGCCGGCCGGCACGCTGGCATACATGCCTGTGGTTCTGAATTCGGTCGGGCTCAGCCCGAACGAGCGACGGAACACCTTGGCGAAGTAGTTGGGATCCTCGAAGCCTGAGAGGATCGCCACTTCCTTGACCGGCAGGCTCGCCGTCTTCGTCAGCAGTTTTACCGCGCGCTGCAAGCGCTTCTGCAGCACATATTCGGCCGGCGCCATGCCTTCGCTGGCGGCAAAGACCCGCGAGAAATGCGCCCGGCTCAGGCCCGACACGCGCGCCAGTTCTTCCACCGGAAGCGGGTTCTGCAGGTTGTTCATGATGTGGTCGACGACGCGGTGCATCGTCCTGTGCTCATGACTGAACACCGGATGGGAGCCGAAGACGTCGTCGTAGAGCGCCATCGCCGCCTCGTAGGCAATCGCCGAGGCGCGGCCCGGCGTCTCGCCGCCGCGGATCAGGCGCAGGCTGCAGTCGGCCAGATGCTCGATCGTTTCCGGTTGCAGCTTCAAGACCGGGCCGGTGACGGCAAGCAGGGCGCGATGGATGCGCAGCGCCTCGTCGCCGTTCATCGAGATCCAGAAAAACTCCCAGCGCCCGCCATCTTCCAGCCAGTAGCGATGATTGTGCGGCACCAGCAGCAGCAGCGTCTCGCCCCCGCGCACCCGATAGCTGCGGTTTTCGTAGCGCAGGTTTCCGGCACCCGCGATCGTGTGCTGCAGCACGGTGAAGGGCGTGTTTCCGCGCTTTCTGCCGTCCCAGTCGTAGGTCGCATTGTTGCGGATTTCATAGCCGGTGCTGGTCGGCATCGCATGCAGGCTCTGGCGTCCCCGCGGCAGCGAAACCGTGCGCATAATCGGGCCGTTGTCGATCAAATCTTGCAGCATAAAATTACCCATGAAAGCACAATACCGCTCTGGCGGGGTCGGTGATTATACACATAATGACCGCCAACAGCGCAACAGGCAGTGCTTTCGGCCCGTAGAAAATGAGGGGATGCATCGAAGTTGCGCGCGAAGACGGTGAAAAACCGTGAATTGATTTTACCCTTTGTCAGAAATGCATGCAGTTCATGAGGAGTGAGGGCATGGCAACGTTCAAGATCGCCATCATCGGCGCCGGCAGCATCGGCTTCACCAAGAAGCTTTTCACCGACATTCTCGCCGTGCCGGAATTGCGCGACATCGAGGTTGCGCTGACCGACCTCAGCGCCCGCAATCTGGAAATGATCAAGGCGATCCTCGACCGGATCGTCGAGGTCAACCGCCTGCCGACGAAGGTGACGGCAACCACCGACCGGTTGAAGGCGCTGGAAGGCGCCCGCTACATCATCAGCTGCGTGCGCGTCGGCGGCCTCGAAGCCTATGCCGACGACATCCGCATTCCGCTCAAATACGGCGTCGACCAGTGCGTCGGCGATACGATCTGCGCCGGTGGCATCCTCTACGGCCAGCGCAACATCCCCGTCATCCTCGACTTCTGCAAGGATATCCGCGCTGTCGCCGAGCCGGGCGCGAAGTTCCTGAACTATGCCAACCCGATGGCGATGAACACCTGGGCGGCGATCGAATACGGCAAGGTCGATACGGTCGGCCTCTGCCATGGTGTCCAGCACGGGGCTGAGCAGATTGCCGAAATCCTTGGCGCTGGCGAGGGCGAACTCGACTACGTCTGCTCCGGCATCAACCACCAGACCTGGTTCGTCGATGTCAGGCTCAAGGGCCGCAGGATCGGCAAGGACGAACTGGTCGCGGCCTTCGAAGCGCACCCCGTGTTCTCCAAGCAGGAGAAGCTCCGGATCGACGTCTTGAAGCGTTTCGGCGTCTATTCGACCGAGAGCAACGGCCATCTCTCCGAATATCTTCCCTGGTATCGCAAGCGCCCGGAGGAAATTACCCGCTGGATCGACATGTCGGACTGGATCCACGGCGAGACCGGCGGCTATCTCCGCCATTCGACCGAGACGCGCAACTGGTTCGAAACCGAGTTTCCGCAGTTCCTGGAAGCGGCCGGAAAGCCGCTCGATCACGCCAAGCGCTCGAACGAGCATGCAAGCCATATTCTCGAGGCCGTGGAAACAGGCCGGGTCTATCGCGGTCACTTCAACGTCAAGAACAATGGTGTGATCACCAACCTGCCCGCCGACGCGATCATCGAATCCCCCGGTTTCGTCGATCGTTTCGGCATCAACATGGTCTCGGGCATCACCCTTCCTGAGGCCTGTGCTGCTACCTGCCTTTCCTCGATCAACGTCCAGCGCATGTCGGTCCATGCAGCCGTGACCGGCGATCTCGATCTTCTGAAGCTGGCGATGCTGCACGATCCGCTGGTCGGCGCGATCTGCACGCCGGACGAGGTCTGGCAGATGGTCGACGAGATGGTGGTCGCGCAAAGCCAGTGGTTGCCGCAATACGCCCACGCGATCGACGGTGCGAAGGAGCGGCTTGGCCGCGCCACCGTCAAGACCCGCGAGTGGAACGGCGCCGCGCGGCGTCAGGTGCGCTCGCTCGACGAGTTGCGCGCCGAGCGCCAGGTCCGCGCCGCCGGCTGATCGATTGCAATGCTGCTTGCGTGAGGAGACGCAAGCAGCACTGCCTGAACTGCAGACTTTTCAAGGAGGAGGCCGCGTTCCGGCGCGGCGAAAGAGGGAGAATCTGAGCCAATGACCAGCCACAGACTGACGAAAATGGCGAGCCTGCTGCTTGTCGGCATCTCGACCTTTGCCTTGGAGGCCGCCGCCTCCGAGCCCACCGTCGTGCCGCAGCAGCCGGCATTCCCGGCCGAGGGCAAGATTACCTATGTGCCGCGCGACTCAATCGCCGAATTCAAGGCGCTGCCGGAATACAAGGAGCCGGCCTGGGTTACCGAGAAATACGTCAAGACCGGCAAGCTGCCGCCGGTCGCCGAGCGCCTGCCGAAGGAACCGATGGTCTTCAAGACCGGCAACATGCCCGACGGCGTCGGCGTCTACGGCGACACGCTGCGTCACGTGATCGGCGGCCGACCGGAGGGCTGGAACTACTCGGCTGGCCAGAGCCAGGGCTGGGGCGGCATCGATATCGGCATGTCCGAATGCCTGACGCGTACGGCGCCGCTCTTCCAGGTGGAGGCCAAGGACGTCGAGCCACTGCCGAACCTTGCCAGGAGCTGGGACTGGTCTTCTGACGGCCACAAGCTGACGATGCATCTGGTCGAGGGTGCCAAGTGGTCGGATGGCGATCTCTTCGACGCCGACGACGTGATGTTCTACTGGGAAGACAACGTGCTCGACCCGAGCGTGACGCCGCTGAACGGCGCGACGCCGGAGACTTTCGGCGCCGGCACGACGCTGAAGAAGATCGACCAGTATACGGTCGAATGGACCTTCAAGGAGGCGTTCCCGCGCCAGCATCTCTATGCCATGGCCTACGGCACGTTCTGCCCCGGCCCGTCGCATATCTTGAAAGCCAAGCATCCGAAATACGCCGGCACCACCTACGACCAGTACAAGAATGCCTTCCCGCCGGAGTATATGAACATCCCGGTCATGGGCGCCTGGGTGCCGGTCGCCTATCGCCCCGACGATATCATCGTATTGCGCCGCAATCCCTACTATTGGAAGGTCGACGAGGCGGGCAACCAGCTCCCCTATATCAACGAGCTGCACTACAAGCTTTCGACCTGGGCCGATCGCGACGTGCAGGCAATCGCCGGCTCCGCCGATCTTTCCAACCTGGAGCAGCCGGAAAACTTCGTCGAATCGCTGAAGCGCGCAGCGCAGGACACGGCTCCCGCTCGGCTTGCCTTCGGCCCGCGCCTGATCGGCTACAATCTGCACATGAACTTCTCGGCCAACGGCTGGGGTGAGCCCGACGAACGCGCCCAGGCCGTGCGTGAGCTCAACCGCAACGAAGATTTCCGCAAGGCCGTGACCATGGCGGTCGACCGCAAGAAGCTCGGCGAGGCGCTGGTGAAGGGCCCCTTCACCGCGATCTATCCCGGCGGGCTTTCCTCTGGCACCAGCTTCTACGACCGGGAGTCGACCGTCTACTATCCCTTCGATCTTGATGGCGCGAAGGCTCTGCTTGAGAAAGCCGGCCTGAAGGACACCGACGGCAACGGCTTCGTCAACTTCCCGGAAGGCAAGGCAGGCGGCAAGGACGTGGAGATCGTGCTCCTGATCGACAACAGCTACGCGACCGACCGCAACCTCGCCGAAGGCCTGATCGGCCAGATGGAAAAGCTCGGCCTCCGGGTGGTCCTGAACTCGCTCGACGGCAAGCAGCGGGACGCGACCAATTACGCCGGAAAATTCGACTGGATGGTTCACCGCAACGCCGCCGAATATGCCTCCGTCGTGCAAAACACGCCGCAGTTGGCGGCCGCCGGTCCGCGCACCAGCTGGCACCACCGTGCACCGGAAGGCGGACAGCTTGACCTGATGCCCTTCGAGCAGGAACTCGTCGACATCATCAACAAGTTCATCGCCACAAACGACAATGCCGAGCGCGCGGAGTTGATGAAGCAGTACCAGAAGGTCGCGACGACGAACCTCGATACGGTCGGCCTTACCGAATATCCGGGCGCGCTGATCATCAACAAGCGCTTCGCCAACGTGCCGACGGGCGCGCCGATCTTCATGTTCAACTGGGCCGAAGACACGATCATGCGCGAGCGCCTCTTTGTCCCCTCGGACAAGCAGGGTGATTTCGAGCTCTTTGCCGAACAGCTTCCGGGCAAGCCCGGCGACAAGGGCTTGAGCAACTAACGCAACCGCTCCTCCGGCTACCGGCCGGAGGAGCGCTCGATCACCCCAACGACAGAAGGAAACGGCATGTTCAGGTTTCTGCTTGTCCGCCTCGCCTCTGCCATTCCGGTGCTGCTTGTCTTGAGCGTGGCGACCTTCGCCATCATCCAGGCGCCGCCGGGAGACTATAGCGATTACATTCGTTCGCAGCTGATCAACCAGGGTGGTGCGTCCTACGAGGAGGCCGAAGCCCAGGCGCAGGCCTATCGCAAGGAGCATGGCCTCGATAAGCCGCTGCCTGTGCAATACGTCAACTGGATGACCGGCATCCTGACGCGCGGCGATTTCGGACACAGCCTCTATTACAACAAGCCGGTTGCCGATGTCGTCGGCGAACGCCTGCCGCGCACGCTGGCATTGGCGCTCGTCTGCCATATCCTGGCGTCCATTATCGGCATATCCTTCGGCATCATCGCCGCGACACGGCAATATTCCTGGATCGACAGCCTGCTTTCGACCGTGGCCTTCCTCGGCATGACGGTGCCGCGCTTCCTGATGGCGCTGATCATCGTCTATATCCTCGTCTTCCATTTCAATGTCAGCGAAATCAACTCGTTCCACTCGGCCCGCTACGGTGGCGCACCCTGGTCCTGGGACAAGTTCGTCGACCTCGTCAAACATGTCTGGCCGGTCGTGGCGATCGCCACCTTCGGCGGCCTCGCCTACAACATGCGGGTGATGCGCGGAAATCTGCTCGACACGCTCAACGCCCAGTATGTCGAAACCGCCCGGGCGAAGGGTTTGAGCGAAGGCGCCGTCGTCATGCGCCATGCGGTCCCGAACGCGCTCCATCCGCTGATCATGTATCAGGGCGTCGTGCTGCCCTACATGCTGACCGGCGAGATCGAGACGGCAATCATCTTCGCGCTGCCGACCGTCGGTCCCGCCATTGTCGGCTCGATGTGGGTGGGCGACGTCTATGTCACCGCCACCTTCATGCTGGTGCTGTCGGCAACCCTTATCCTCGGCAACATCATCGCCGACATGCTGCTGGCCGCGCTCGATCCGCGCGTGCGTCTCGGAGGAGCCCACGCATGACCGCCGAGATGCAAACGACCATTCCGCTCGCCGCCGAACCCCGGCAGGAACATCACAACGAAAGCTACCAGGCGCTCGTCTGGCGCCGGCTGAAGCGGTCCTGGACCGGCATGCTCGGCCTCGTCCTCGTCGGCCTGCTGATCTTCATGGCGGTCTTCGCCGACTTCCTGTCGCCGGTCGACCCGAAGGCGACGGGTGTCGCCTTTGCGCCACCGCAGGCGATCAGCTTTGCCGACAAGGACGGCAATTTCGTCTTCTCGCCGCGCAGCTACCCGCTCAGTGAAGGCACCGAGCTTGACCCGATCACCTTCCAGCCGATCATCGGCCCGGACTACGACAACCCGCAGATCCTCGGCTTCTTCGTCAAGGGCGCGCCCTATCGCCTCTTCGGCCTGATCCCGGCCGAACGGCATTTCTTCGGCGCGGTCGATGCCTCGCCGGTGCATCTGCTCGGCACCGACAAGTTCGGCCGCGATGTGCTGTCGCGCATTCTCGTCGGATCGCGCATCTCGCTGATGATCGCGCTGATCGTCGTCTCGATCGTCACCGTCGTCGGCACCACCGTCGGCATGGCGTCCGGTTATTTCGGCGGCCGCTTCGACGTCTGGACGCAGCGCTTCGTCGAGCTGGTGCTCGCCTTTCCGCAACTGCCGCTCTACCTGGCGCTGACCTCGTTGATCCCGGTGACGGCGCCGACCAATGTCTTTCTCGCCTTCGTCATCATCGTCATGTCGGCGCTCGGCTGGGCGCAGATGTCGCGAGAGGTGCGCGGCAAGACGCTGGCTCTTGCCCGCATCGACTATGTGCGGGCGGCGATCGCCGTCGGTGCCAGCGACCGGCGCATCATCTTCCAGCACATCCTGCCGAACGTGATGAGCCACGTGATCGTCGCCGTCACACTGTCGATCCCGCAGGTGGTGCTGCTTGAATCCTTCCTCGGCTTCCTCGGCTTTGCGGTCAAGCCGCCGCTCATTTCCTGGGGGCTGATGCTACAGGACACCTCCACCTATTCCGTCATCGGGTCCTATCCGTGGATCCTGTCGCCCGTCGCCTTCGTGCTTGTCACCGTCTTCGCCTTCAATGCCCTTGGCGACGGCCTGCGCGACGCTATCGATCCCTATTGAGGAGGACGCATCATGTCTGAAGCAATCGACGTCCTCACCGCCGCGCCTTCCGCGCGCAGGGACCTTGCCGAACGCGATGGCCGGCCGGTCATCGACGCCCGCAATGTCGCGGTTCGTTTCAAGGTCGAGCATGGCACGGTAGACGCGGTGAAGGACGTGTCCTTCCAACTCTACCGCGGCGAGACCATCGCCATCGTCGGCGAGTCCGGCTCGGGCAAGTCGGTCACCGCGCGTAGCGTCATGGGGCTCTTGTCCAAGCGCGCGACGATCGCCACCCAATCGCGCATCGAGTATGACGGCAAGGACGTGCTGAAGTTCTCGCCGCGCGAACGGCGGAGCTTGCGCGGCAACCGCCTGGCGATGATCTTCCAGGAGCCGATGAGCTCGCTGAACCCGGTCTATACGGTCGGCACGCAGATCATCGAGGCAATCCGGGCGCATCGCCGGATGAGCCGCCGTGCGGCAACCGAGCGCGCGCTCGAACTGCTGCGCCATGTGAAGATCCCGGATCCCGAGCTTCGCATCAACCAGTATCCGCACCAGCTCTCCGGCGGCCAGCGTCAGCGGGTGATGATTGCCATGGCGCTCGCCAACGATCCGGATGTGCTGATCGCCGACGAGCCGACGACGGCGCTCGACGTCACCGTGC